>NZ_JAFNNH010000012.1:0-71827 GCF_026536845.1 Gilliamella sp. B3023 | reverse complement strand
TGATTTGCTGTTGTCTGTGATGTCAATGCGTGACCCGAAAAAGGAAGGAAAAAGACCACGAAAAAAACAATCTGCCGGGATAATTTAGAAAAGGATCGAAAACAGGATCCGAAAAAGGATCGCGAAAAGGATCTGAAAATGGATTCGGAAAACGATCGAAAAGAGGATCGCGGAAGCGATCGCGCGAAAATTCGCAGAATTTCACTTGACTGCGCAGAAAAATAAACGTCAGTAAAAAATTTAAGATGGGAGCTGAACTTAGACGAATTTAAATTATAGGTTGGCCAAGTTGCCTGTTGCCTGTTGCCTGTTGAAAATTATAGAACATGTACGACAATCCTGTCAAGTAGTTTTTTGATTTATTTAAAATTTTACACTTCTAAGTTATGTTTTAGCCTCGTAACTAAAACCGTGTAAAAAGTATAGTGATTGGAAAAACACGATGCAACACTTTTTTTCGCTCATTTGCGTTAACTTTAGTAAATAAGATCTAAAAAGGATCAAAAAGATATTTGGTTAATTGTTGTTTTAATTAAATATATTTCAATTACAAATCTTTAAGAATGTGATTATTGATCCTGAAGATTTTATCTTTGAGTTTAAAATCAATGACGTTGATCATTAAATAATTTTGAAATGGAATTTAGAAGATCAAAAACCCCACTCCTCAACTTTTTATTAAAAAGATTATACGTTTTCAACGCTTTTAAGCTGTCTTTAGATATTATTTATTGGGATTAAGAATATTGTGGAGAAGGCGTTCACTGGGTTTAATGATTGTCTATTATTGTTATGACTTGGCATTTTCTAAAGATTTTACTAATTTTTCTGAATATCACCTTGATTAGTAAAAATTGGCGTTAAATTTGGTCGCGCTGTGTTGAGTTTGGAATTAGCCCTTTTATTGCTTTGCCTTGATAAATTATTAAATTTGCAGTCAATACAGTATTATGACGGTATAGACTCCTCAATTATTTTTACATTGATAATGTTAATCTCATTTTTTCGACTCTCGTTAGTTATTATTAAATAATTAGTTAGCTAAGTTTGGGTTATTTGTTTAGAAACTATAGACTGTTGTATGGTGATTTGGTTGGGTTAAAATCTCAAAAATAATACTTTAACCATTTCATTTGTTTAAATATTTTTTAATTTAAAGTGCTTGATCTTATCATTCAAATGATTAGAATTCTCTGCAATTTATTCAAGATTAAAGTTAACTATTTATGACAAATTGTAATTTTGCAGTCCTAAACAATAATGAATGTAAAGTAGTTTGATCCTCCTTTTTGGGGGATTTTTTTTGTCCAATTAATTTTAAAAGTAACTCAATTGTAGAGGCCCATTATGACCGATAGTAAAACCCTGTTATCAACGAGTCGAGATCAAAGTTTAAAAGCATATTTGATGAATAAAATTAAGCAAAATGGTGGTTGGGTTAATTCACATATGCACGCAGACCGTGCTTTTACCATTACGGTTGATAGTTTTGATGTCTATCAAAAACAGACGTTGATTGAGAAATGGGATACGCTTGATAAAGTAAAAGCCGCTATGAGCGAAGATGATTATTATCGCCATTTTAGCATGGCAGTTGAGCGGATGATTGAGCAAGGTGTGTCAGCAATGGGGTCGTTTGTTGATATTGATCCGATTGCTGAGGAACGGGCGATTCGAGGTGCTCTGCGGGCGCGTGAGACGTATAAAAAAGATATTACCATTAAATTAGTGAACCAAACGCTTAAAGGGGTTATTGATAAAGAGGCGCGTTATTGGTTTGATAAAGGGGCTGATTTAGTCGATATTATCGGTGGCTTGCCTCGTCGTGATGAGCGTGATCATGGTGAAGGTATGGGGCTTGTCCATTTAGATGTGTTGATGCAAACAGGTAAATCATTAGGCAAAATGGTACATGTGCATGTTGATCAATTTAATTCATCAGATGAGATCGAGACTGAGCAACTTACCGATAAAACTATTGAGCATGGTATGCATGGTAAGGTGGTCGCTATTCATAGTATTTCGATTACTGCGCATAGTTTGGAATATCGCCAAAAACTTTATCAAAAAATGAAAGAGGCAAAAATGATGGTGATAGCTTGTCCATTTGCTTGGATTGATAGTCCTCGTCGTGAAGAACATGGCCCTACTCGTAATTCTTTAACGCCTGTGGATGAACTGGCTGCTGCCGGTATTCCTGTTGCAATCGGTACAGATAATGTGAGTGATTATATGTTACCTTTTTCAACCGGTAATATGTGGGAAGAGCTTAAATTACTCGTGACAGGTTGTCGTTATACTGATTTAGATAATGTGGTGAATGTTGCAACCAAAAATGGGCGAATGGTTTTAGGGCTTGAATAATTGCCTAGAAATCTTATTTTAAATTTTTATAAAATCTCACTTTTTGTGGGATTTTTTTGTTTATAGACGATAGTTTTCATTTCTCTTTATTTTTTTATTTTTAGCTTACTTACGTATCGTCTTTTCACTATTTAATCTGCTTTGATTAAAGTTGTAGAAATTTGAAGATAGATTATGCGTATAATTGTTTTAATTCATGGGTCTATTGATAAAAAGGGATCATCTTGATGAAAGAAGTTAAGAATGGTTGGCGGATTGATTTTTAACCCTTAAATAATATTTTATTTAAGGGTTAATCGCACTTTAAATGCGAGTTTTGCTTACGCGTTTATTCGTTCTTGGATTGAGTTTTACCCGTTTTGGAATGCGCTTTTCTGAGGTTGATTTGCTGGTAAAGCTTTTTACTTCCTCTGGTAAGCCTACTAATTGTCGTAAGTAATTAACCGAGTCTATGCCTAGTTCCATCCATGTCCCCCTAGATAAGCCTTTCGGTAAGGTGATATTACCATAGCGAATTCGGAGTAATCGGCTAACTTGGACACCTACGGCTTCCCACATGCGACGGACTTCTCGGTTGCGACCTTCAGTAATAACCACATTGAACCACTGATTTAAGCCATCCCCACCTTGTGGTTTGATGGAGTTAAATGCAGCTGGGCCATCTTCAAGCTGTACACCTTTGCGAAGTTGATTCAGTTGTTGGTCGGTAATATTGCCGAATACTCGTACCGCATATTCCCGTTCGATTTCATGCCTTGGGTGCATAAGGCGGTTGGCTAGTTCGCCATCGGTTGTGAAGAGTAATAATCCAGAGGTATTAATATCAAGCCGACCAATATTGATCCAGCGTGCGTTTTTTATTCGTGGTAATCGTTCAAATACGTTTGCACGACCTTGCGGATCATGGCGAGAGCAGATCTCCCCTTCTGGTTTATAGTAAGCTAGTACACGACAGACTTCTTTTTCTTTGCTTCTTAACTGGACTAAGTGGCCGTTGATGCGAATTTTAGGGTTGGCATTGACGTCAACGCGATCGCCTAGCGTTGCTATTTTACCGTCAACGCTAATTTTGCCAGCTACGATCATGGCTTCAATCTCACGACGAGAACCATTGCCTAAATTGGCTAATACTTTTTGTAATTTTTCAGAATTCAATTTTTTCATTTTGCCTCGCTACCTTCACAGGTATCTTTATCTAAAGTTGGTTTATTTTACCTTGGGTAAAAAACGAATATCGACATAATAACGTTTTGGGTTTGCTTCATCAATATAGACGGTTATTGTCTCTTGATTAATGAAAGGTTTTGGATCAAACCAAATGTTTTCACTTTTAAAAAGATGAATCTCATCGGGTGCTGTTCTGTCTTGCCACTGGCTATAAATGATGTAAGGAGAGCGACCTCGGACAGTTAATGAGGTATTTTTTTCAATCGAATTTATCTTGGCTTCAATTTGTCGGCCACTTGCTAGCAATGCACGTTTTAGTTTATTTTTTTTAGATTTAAAATAAAAATAACCACCACTTGTTAAAAATAGTAGGCTTGCGAGTATGCCTAAAATTATTTCTCCAAGCCACATTGAGAAAGTATCGTTAATTTTAGCATGATCAGCGTTTTGCGGATCATAGATAATATCAACCACATCACCTTTCTGATAAGCTGAAGGATTACTACCAACATTTGATTTAACCTTTCTGACTTGTTCCTGAGTATCAACAAATTGAAAGATAGGATAATAAGATACGGATCGATTGCCATTAGAATCTTTTGAATACGACTCTTCAAAGTCAATAACGGTGCCGGTAGTACTTAATGAAGAGTTGATAAAATTGATCTGTTTTATCGATAGATAGAGTACCAATGACATTAATCCAATACTTATAATTAAAATAAGTGCCATTATTTTCTTCATTTCTTTCCCTATATAATGTTTAATTTTTTTATTTAAAAGGTGAAGTATCACCACTTCCTTCTCGAATAATATCAGGATAATCGTGAGTTAGATCAATAACTGTGGTTGGTTGTTCGCTGATATAGCCACCATGAACGATGGCATCAAGTTGATGACCGATTTTATCTTCTATCTCTTCAGGATCAGACTGGGCTTCATTTTCGTTAGGTAAAATTAGCGTGGTGGTCATTAAAGGTTGTCCAAGTAATTCGAGAAGCGCTAAATCTATTTTATTATCGGGAATGCGAAGTCCTATGGTTTTGCGTTTTTCGTTCATTAAGCGTCGTGGCACTTCTTTACTTGCAGGTAAGATGAAGACGTATTTTCCGGGTGTATTGTTTTTTAGCAACCGAAAAGTGGTGTTATCAACGAACGCATAAGATGAGAGTTCGGATAGATCACGACACATTAAGGTGAAGTTATGGTGTTTATCAAGGTTGCGAATTTGGCAAATGCGATCTACACCATACTTGTTATCAAGCAAACAACCTAGCGAATAACCGGAATCAGTCGGAAATGCTATCACACCGCCGTCATTTAATATTTTGACAACTTGATCTAATAATCTTGTTTGTGGATTATCTGGGTGAATATAAAATGTTTGGCTCATAATATTCTTCTTTGTTGATTGCTGGTTAAAAAATGTGAGGAACGGGGTTTTTCATCACGGTTTAATTTATACCCAATCATGCCATATAGGTGTTACGCTACCCGGCAATGGTGTTGTTTTACCTAAATCAAGATAATTAACCAAATCATGAAAATCAGAGCCTTGCGAAGCCAATAACTCAAATTCATTAGCCAGTTTGGCTAGTTTTTGTAAATCATCTTGTGTTTGTCGGCTTTGTGAAACTTCAATCGCATCACCGCCGAATGTTTTAAATTCACTAATTAATAATTTTAATTTAGTTAGGGTCAAATCATAACGAGATGGGTGTGCTAATACAGCTTGTCCACCAGCAGAATGAATGGCATTAATCGCATCAGCAATACCGCAACAATTGGCCGGAACATAAGCATAACCACCTTTACCTAGGTATTTTTTAAATGCTCGTTTCATATCTTTGACATAACCATTAGCCACTAAAAAGCGAGCAAAATGGGCTCGAGAAACGATATCGCCTTTCGAATATTGTTGGGCTTGTTGATAAGCGTCGTGAATATTGACTTTAGCCAATTTTTCACTAATGCTTATTGCTCGATCAATTCGGCCTTTTTCTTGGGCTAATAACAATTCAAGCAACTGCGAATTTTCAATATCGACATTCAATCCAACAATATGAATTTCGCTATTTTTCCATATCGTCGATATCTCTACACCATGAATCAATTTTACTGGTAAGTTTTCACGCGCGATAGTCTCTTTTGCTTCAGGCAAACCTTTGATCGTATCGTGATCGGTGATAGCTAGCATGTTGATTTGATTATCTGCAGCTCTTTTAACCAGTTCAGTTGGCGTTAAGATGCCATCTGATGCAGTTGTGTGCGAATGTAAGTCGACAATCACTTTTTTCTCGAAAATTATTTTTAAACGTGTAATATACCACACAATTTGCACGACCACTAAAAGGTATATTATGAAAGATCAAATTCAGCTTGCTCAGCAAGACACTCTTGCTATTATTCAGGAACTTTTAGAAGACGGTAGTGATCCACATGCTATGTATATTATTGAGCACCATATCTCATCACAAAACTTCGATCAGCTCGAAAAAGTGGCGGTAGAAGCTTATAAATTAGGCTATGAAGCAACCGATCCTGATGAGGATGTTGATGATGAAGGCAATGTTGTTATTGGTTTTGATATTATCGCTGAAAGTCCGTTAAATGCTGAGTCAATCAATAATCAAATTGCTCAGGTGATTACATTGGCAAACCAATTCGGGGTTAATTATGACGGTTGGGGAACCTACTTCGAGGATGGCAGTGATGATGATGCTGAAGATGTGGAAACTTTGCACTAATTAATCCCCTTCTTAATCACCCTTCAACTTTTTGGGATTTATTCTTATCCGCTAAAATAGCGGATAAGAATTATATTTTACATTTTTAAGCCTACAGCCCTACTGGTTCTTTTCTGATTTGGAGAGACACTACGAACCAATACATGTTCAACATTGTTAATGGCAACGGGTCCTTTATAACGCTGCCAACTTTCGCCTTGATTAGTTGAATATTCAATGGCTAATCCCGGATAGACGATATTAGCAATGAGTTTACCATTTTCAATTTTCGCCCCCGGTGTTGGTAAGCGATAAACAATTTTGGCTAAATCAAGTTTGGATAATTCGCGTTGTCCCACTAAATTAGCAAATAATGTCCAATCTTTAAGTAATTGGTTTTGATCGACATAATGCGTCGTTCCTTTCGAAAATTCACGATCTTTTTGGTAAGCTATTTCCCAATCAGCTTGATGCCATGCTCGTTCTGCGACAGCTATTAACCTTGGATATATCATATATTCCATCTGATTATCAGTACGAACAATTTCGCTCCATAGTTGTGCTGATAAGCCGTAACTGCCAGACCAATCTAACGTGCCTTTAGCATTGAATGGGTTTCCATCACGATCAACGGATGTTTCAGCATTTTGGGGTAAGTTATTCGGCGCGAAGCTAAATATTTTACGTTCATCATTAAAACGAGTAGCCCAATAATAACCGGGTTCTAACGTATTAACTTCGTAAGGAAAATCAAGATAAACATAATCAGGATTCGATATCACTATTTGATAACCTTTGTTGGTCCATTCACTCGCTGAGTCAAAACCACCCCAGTAAAGTGTGTCCCAAAAGTTAACAGTGACTTTATCGACAGCAAAGTCTTTGGCACTTTCGGCATATTTTACGCCGTCTTGCCATGCTTGCATGTGATTGATGCCATGATTTTTAACTATTTTACTGGCTTCAATAGCAAAATAACTCGGTAGATGTTTTATATCTTTGATGGTGCCTTGTTTAACCAATGTTTGGCAGGCTTGGGATTTTGCCCACGGTAGATCTTCAATGCTTTGATCGATTAAGCCTTTACCCGCCTCTTTTGCGTGGATATCTTGATATCCCGGACCAAGTCGAATATTTTTGGCTTCATCACCGCCAAAGTGCCAAACAGTCAGTGGTTGTCCTGCTTGGTTATGCATTTTGGCAATTTCAGTGATCACTTTATCGACAAAGCGTTTAGATGAATCTAAGCAAGGATTTAGGTAACTTTTTCGATCGTAAAATTGTACCGTTGTGGTATTTGAATCATCACTTGGATCAACTAAACGAAACTCATTAGCTTCTGCTTGTTTACCTTCTTGCATTAGGCGTTGATAACGTGCTTCCATAGACACAATTGCCGCTCTGGCATGTGCTGGCATATCAATTTCAGGGATCACCTCAATAAAGCGATCTTTAGCATATTTGACAATTTCAATGTAATCATCACGACTAAAATAGCCACTACCTAAATTATCACTATCAGGCCCTGATCCTAATTGCGGTAATAGGCATTTGTTTTCACTCAGATCATGACAACGCTTGCTACCGACCTCGGTCAATTCCGGAAGACCTGGGATCTCAATTCGCCACCCTTCATCATCACTAAGGTGAAAATGGAATTTGTTTAATTTATAGCTCGCCATTTGATCGAGTAATCTTAACACCGCTTGCTTTGTTTTAAAGTTACGTCCGGTGTCTAACATAATGCCCCGATAGTCAAAGCGTGGGTAATCTTCGACTTTTAGCATAGCAATGGTTGGGTTTTCGTTAACGGGAATCAACGATAAGATCGATTCTACACCATAAAAAATTCCGCGTTCATCAAAGGCAGTTATAGTCGCTTGCTTATCGCCAATATTCAGTTGATAAGCACCTGATACGCCATTTTTAAATTTGGTCACATCAATATTTGCTACAATCTTATAACCTTTATCCGTTAATGGGATATTTAAATTGTTAAATTGTTGATTGAGTACGGCTAAGCTGGCGTCATTAAATCCTTTTAATTGAAGATGAATGCCATTTTTACCAAGCTGTATATCTTTTTCAGCAAGGGTAAGTTTCACCGGCGTTGGAATAATTTGCCCGCGCATGGCCTTTTTATCAAGTGGCTTAATATCGGCATTACGTTCAAATCGATTAACCGTCGTCATCAAAATATTATGATCATCGGGCGTGCGCTTCCACTGTTCACCAGTTAGGGAAACAAAATCATCCAATTCCGTATTACTGATCACTTTTGGTGTGGCGTCGGTGGATGTTACATACCAGCGAGGAATAACATCCGATTCGCTTAACTGCCAATACTCACCAATAATAGGTATATCTATGCTGGCTTTAGCCGGAAATCCGGTAAATTTTTCAGTTGGCTCTATTTTATGAAGATCACCGGTAAGATGAGTGATTTTGAATTGATCATTGTCAACCGCCAATATCATTCTGATACTACTAAAATAGATTGCCCAATCTTTGTCGTTGATAGCTTCGCCATCATTGTTTAACGAGATTGTAGCTTTGAAACAAGATGCCCAATCAGCACCTAAAATTGCACAATCAACACCATGTTCACCAGCTTGATTATCAACAATAGTATATTTGACACTAAGCTTTGAACTTATTTCATCAACAATTTTCTGAGAGGCGTAAGCCGAAGAAGCTACTCCAAAACTTAGCAGAGAAACGATTGAAGTAAACAATATTTTAGATTTTTTCATAATATTTCCCTATTTTTGCTTTGCTTGAAACACAGTGAAAGGTATTGTGACAATAAACTTGATATCTCGTTCATCTTGGAAAATGTTGCCATATCCACCACCCCAACTGTTGATATGATTTTCATGGTTATTATATTTGGTGTAATGTAATTGGAAAGAGGTGTCCTTAGCCCAAGTGTCTTGAATAGTGTAGCCTAAATCAAAATTGTAAGCTGATTCAACTAAGCGATTCTTTTGATTTTTTGCTATTGAATTTGGTTTTGCATCCCAACCAAAAGCATAAGATGCCCCCGTTCTCCAGCCGGTTAGATACGTTGATAGATTCCCCAAATCGTAAGTCACTTCAGCAAATAGGGCTTTTTCACCATTAGCATTAAAGTCCGATCGTGAGTTCCACCAAACATCTAGTCGTCCATTAGATGAAGCATAATCTGGCGTCATACGTTGTAAAAAGAAGCCTTGTTTACCTTCAGCCTTAATTGCTACCCCTTCAAGGCGTAAACCAACTGGTCCAACTTGGTAAGCTAATGTTGCTGCTTGTAACCATGCTAAGCCGTCATAGACCTTATCCCCTTTATGAGACTGGTCTTTGGCACCATAAAATTGATAACTCATGGTTAACGGATTATCAAGCATATCTGTTTTATAAGATGCTTTACCAAAATATTGATTCATATAATTTTTGGCTTGACCAAAGGCGGTTTCTAACACTAAATCATTTTTAAAGTCATATTTCAAACCGGCTGAGTGTAGATAATCAATCTTCTTCCCTTTTCCCCATTGTTTAAATTCATAAAGGCGTTTGTACCATGGCGCTTTATATTTATCTGTCCACATATAAGACATCGATAAGGCACCAGCTTGATCAAAATCGAGCGTTGTGCCTAATTCAAAACCTCGATAAGTACCCGGTAATAAACTCCAGTGAGGGGCTAATAGTGTTTGACCAGATGGCTGAATAAAACCGGCTTTTAGCCAAAATAATTCATCTTGCTTAAAATTGACCTGTGCTTTATAAAAGCTCACACCACTGACATCTTTTTTCCAATCCTCACCCCAGCGGGTGCGTGCGCCACTAAAACCAATTTCATTAGGATGACCATTGCCACCGTTACTGACTTCCCATGCACCATATCCGCCCAGTTCAATACCAAGGTGATCAGCAATATAGCCTGATCTAAAATCTAAATTTGTGTTGAATGATGAGTGCCTGAGGTTTTTTTCATATTTATGTTCTTCAATATTTTTTCTTTCTCGATCACGATTCCAAAAAAATACGTTACCGGTTAATGATGCATCATCAATAAATTCACTAGCATATTGAGCTTGTGCGGGGCATATGCTACTTAAAATGGTTATCGATAAAAAAAGTTTAGTAAAAAGATTAAAACGATAGGGTAAATCAAGTGCATTATCCAGACTCATAATTTCATTCCCATAATTATATAACTGACCGTTAAATTTCCTTAATCGGATGTTATAAGCCAAACTGAATTGTTTATTACTTTGAATTGCTTTCTAAACTACGAAACATATTTAGGTGGAGATTGGAAAAATATGCATTTTTATAATGCATAAACATATTTTAGTTCGCAAATTAATTAATCTAAATTCGTGATCTAAATCACCAAAATGATGAAAATTCGGCTTATTTTTGTGGGATTTTCGGCTCTTTTTTTACGTGATAAATTAATCAAGCTCTATTTTTTTGATGGTTTTTAAGTCATGAAATTATGGGCAGAATTAGTCATGAAATGAATAAGTTTAATGGGGTGAGTAATAGGTAAAAAAAAGAGAAATGTATAACATTTCTCTTAGGAATTGATAGCGCAATTAGTTTTCAGTATCTAGCTCTTCAAAACTTTTTACTAATTCATCAATGGCTTTCATCTGTTTTAAGAATGGTTCAAGTTTTGCTAACGGTAATGCTGATGGACCATCACATTTTGCATGACTTGGATCAGGATGTGATTCTAAGAATAATCCGGCAATACCTACCGCCATCCCTGAACGAGCTAATTCAGTAACTTGACCACGACGACCACCTGACGCTGCTCCCATTGGGTCACGACATTGTAGCGCATGAGTTACATCAAAAATCACTGGCGAACCCTTGCTAACTTTTTTCATTACGTTAA
The DNA here is from genome assembly GCF_026536845.1 of Gilliamella sp. B3023. Taxonomy (NCBI): domain Bacteria; kingdom Pseudomonadati; phylum Pseudomonadota; class Gammaproteobacteria; order Orbales; family Orbaceae; genus Gilliamella; species Gilliamella sp. B3023. The sequence goes on along the minus strand of NZ_JAFNNH010000012.1, from coordinate 60,679 downwards.
AGCCAAGCATATCAACAACAAGGTTGTCATAACCAAAGCAGCTACCACGATCACAAAGGATAACTTGGTCATTACCCGCTTCTTCAAATTTTTCGACAATATTGCCCATTTGTCCTGGGCTAACAAATTGTGGTTTTTTGACATTGATTACCGCACCAGTTTTCGCCATTGCAACAACTAGGTCTGTTTGTCTTGCCAAAAAAGCGGGTAATTGAATAACGTCAACGACATCGGCAACGGGCTGACACTGCTCTTCGGTATGAACGTCAGTGATAATTTTTATACCAAATTGTTGTTTTAATTCTTGAAAGATTTTCATCCCCTCTTCTAACCCAGGTCCTCGATAAGAGTGAACTGATGAGCGATTAGCTTTGTCAAAAGAGGCTTTGAAAATATAAGGAATATTCAGTTTATCGGTTACTGTGACATAATGTTCACAAATTTTCATGGCTAAATCGCGTGATTCAAGCACATTCATACCACCAAATAATACAAACGGTAAATCATTAGCTACCGTGATATTACCTACTTTTACTTTTTTTTGTTTAATCATAAACTCATTCCTAGTTAAGGTTTAAACCAACGACCAAGTGTGACTCTGTCATTGCCACTGTAATCGGTGAAGGTTTCGACTAATTGAAATCCGTGTTGTTTAAAAATAGTTTGCACCGCTAAGCCCTGTTTCCAACCATGCTCGATTAGCAGCCAACCATATTGATTTAAATGTTTAGTTGCGCCTTGTACAATGACTTTAATATCGGCAAGTCCATCATCTTCAGAAACTAATGCACTGCGAGGCTCATAACGTACGTCGCCTTGCGATAGATGAACATCGGTTGGATCAATATAAGGGGGATTACTGGTAATCATAGAAAATTTACGATTTTTTATTGGTTTATACCAATCACCCAGTAAAAAGTAAACATTATTAACATCGATTTGCTTGGCATTTTTTTGAGCTAATATTAACGCATCTTTGTTTTTTTCGATTGCGGTAAATAAGCAATCAGGACGTTCAGTTGCCATGGCGATTGCTATCGCTCCGGTTCCAGTCCCCAAATCCAAGACTTCACAAGGTGCCTTTGGCAAATATTCTAAACCAAGTTCAACAAGCTTTTCAGTATCGGGGCGTGGGATTAATGTCGAGTTGGAGACATTAAATTTTAATGACCAAAATTCTTTTTCGCCCGTAATATAGGCAATCGGCTCACCTTCTTGACGTCTTTTTAAATAAGCATCTAACGCAATGACTTCATCGTCAGTTAATGATGTTTCACTAAAAGCCATTAAAAAGGTGCGTGTTCTATGAGTTACAAAACTCAATAAAATTTCTGCATCACGTTTTGGGCTTTCGCTTTCAGTTAAGGTTTGCGACGCAAATTTAAGCCATTCTAAATAGGTCATTCATCCTGTTCCGATAACGCTGCAAGCTGATCTGCTTGGTACTCTTGTACTATTGGTTCAATTAGCATATCTAATTTACCTTCCATCACTTCATCTAAGCGATAAATGGTAAGATTTATACGGTGGTCAGTAACCCGTCCTTGAGGATAGTTATATGTTCGGATACGGTCTGAACGATCACCCGAACCTAATAAGTTACGTCTGGTTGATGCTTCTTCTTGTTGACGTTTGCGCGCTTCGGCATCTTGAATACGTGCAACTAATACTGACATCGCTTTCGCTTTGTTTTTATGTTGTGAACGTTCATCCTGACATTCAACCACAATCCCAGTTGGAATATGGGTAATACGGATTGCTGAATCAGTGGTATTAACATGCTGACCACCTGCACCGGATGAACGGTAGGTGTCAATTTTTAAATCCGCTGGATTGATTTCTGGCATTTCTGCTTCAGGAATCTCAGGTAAAACAGCAACAGTACAAGCAGATGTGTGAATACGACCTTGTGACTCAGTTTCAGGTACGCGTTGAACACGATGTCCACCTGATTCAAATTTTAAGTGGCCATAAACACCATCACCACTGACTAACATGATCACTTCTTTATAACCGCCATATTCACCATCATTTGCACTCATGATTTCAACACGCCAGTTGCGAGATTCGGCGTATCTTGTGTACATTCTGGCTAAATCACCAGCAAAGATTGCAGCTTCATCACCGCCTGTGCCTGCTCTAACTTCAACAAAACAGTTGTAGTCATCATTCGGATCTTTCGGTAACAGGAGCACTTGTAATTGTTTTTCTTGCTGTTCAACTTGAGCCATGGCTTCATTTAACTCTTCTTGAGCCATTTCACTCATTTCAGGATCAGATAGCATCATCTTGGCAGTTTCGATATCTTCTTGAGTTTGCTGCCAATTAGCAAAGCACTTAACCACATCGGTTAATTGTGCATATTCTTTTGAAAGGGTTCGAAATCGGTTTTGATCGGCAATAACCGTTGCATCAGATAGTAATGCTTGAACCTCTTCATAACGCTCTTGTAGCGTTTCCAATTTACTGATAATTGAAGGTTTCATAACTCTATATATTTGATAATGATTAATTGAATTTGCCCGGCATTATATACTTAATTGCCTTTAAAATACAGTTTCTACTTACTTATGGCTAAGCTAAACAATATTGTTAATTGCACTGTATTGGTGAGGATATGATTATTAGATTGAATAAAAAATGTTACACGTGTCACAGATTTCAATTTTGGTCATTTTAAATTTACTTAACTCCATATAACATCATTTGTAAACGATGTCATCACGAATCAATAACGCTTTTATTAAAATTGAACCACCATTTTGCTTTAAATTTTGTTATCGCATACATAAAACTGTTGTTAAATATTATAACTATTCAAGGAGTTAATTTTATGAAGAAGATGTTTATGTGTAGTCTGATTGGGTTAAGTTCAATGGCAAATGCGGCTATTCAATGGGATACTCCGCAAGGACAGTTAAAGTTATATGGAGACGTCGAATTTAATGTGGATGCCGCTAGTAGCAAACAGCAACTTAGTTCTTTGAGGGAGACTGCTGATAAAAAAAATAAACCTTCTGACAAAGATCGTTGGGATATCAATGGTCGTATATTGATTGGTTTAGATGGCTATCGTGAAATTAACAACAAAAACTTTGCTGGATTCGTGGTGCAACCCTTAGCAGATTTAGGTGGTGATGTGAATCTGGATGATGCAGCATTTTATTTTGGTCAGAAAAACGAGTGGAATATTAAAATTGGTCGTTATGAAGCTTATGATATGTTCCCGCTTGGACAAGATACCTTTATTGAATATTCAGGTAATACTGCCAATGATTTATATGAAGACGGCTTTGGCTATATCTATATGTTGAAAGAGGGTCGTGGACGTAGTAATAATGGTGGCGGTATTCAGTTAAATACACCGCTATTTGATAATGTCAATTTTGAGTTAAATGCATTGGTCAATAATGGCGAGAAAATGTTTAATAAATCGGCTTATCATGGTTATGAAATTGATAAGAAGAAAAACGTGGTCTATTTACGTCCCGTTTTATCTTGGAAAAATGAAAGCATTTCAACCGCAATTGCTGCCGAAACAAATGTGGTAAAAAATGCTTACGGTTATCATGATGATAACGGTAAATTCCGCGATCAATCACAAAGAACTGGTTATGGCGCGACTTTTTCATGGAACAATCAAGGCGATTGGGATGCAGCAGGATTCAGATTTAATGCCAGCTTTGCTTATATGAATGCTAAAGATGAAAAAGATATGACCATTGGCACAAATATTGTTTGGGAAAAAATCGGCTTAGGTTACTTATTTGCGAACAATGATATCAAAAAATTTAATCCATATAATCGTGTTAAAGATGGCCATATAAATAGCAAAGGTAAATATAAAATTCATACTGTTAATGCCTCATATCTAATTGATGATGTGTTAGATATGGATAATTTTAATATCTATTTAGGTGCTTATTGGTCATTACTTGATAGAAGTAAATCTCATGGCGATAACACCGATGATCGTTATGGTGCTCGTGTAAGATTTAAATACTTCTTTTAATTAGTTGAAGTAAATTTAATTAGTTGCAGTAAATTCTCGGTTAAGCCAGTTTAATGCTTTTTAAAACTGGCTTTTTTATTGCAAGTTGTTACGTGGAGAGTATAGTTAACTTATATCTAAAAACGTATTTAGGGGTGTCAATATGAGCCAGACGATATGGAAACTGGAAAATACAATTAAACATTATGATTGGGGCAGTATAGATGGCATAACCAATTTATTTGGTATTCCAAACCCAACTTCAGAACCGATGGCAGAAGTCTGGATGGGGACTCACCCACTTGGTTGTTCTTTAGTTATTGATGCTAAACTTGGAAAAATCAGGCTTGATAAGTTAATCCAAGATAATCCTCAAGAAATGTTAGGTAATAAGACCTTTAACTATTTTGGAACACTTCCCTTTTTATTTAAAATTCTTTCAGCCCAAAAAGCGTTATCAATCCAAGTTCACCCAACTCTTAAAAATGCAAAACTGGGCTTTGCCAAAGAAAACCAATTAGGTATACCATTAGATGCCCCCAATCGGAATTATAAAGATCCAAATCATAAGCCAGAACTTATTTATGCATTAACACCCTTTAAAGCCATGCGTTCGTTTCGTGCTATTGACGAAATTATTTCCCTTTTTGAAAAAGTAGCCATTCCCGATTTAATTTCGCCAATATCACTCTTAAAAAATAATCGTCATTCTTTAAAGCATTTTTTTGCATACTTATTGACACTATCCTATCCAAGTAAAACATCTTTGATTAAAAAACTTTTAATTAATATCGATTCTTTTAATGAGGAGCCGTTTTGCACCATTAAAATGTTGGCAAACGATTACCCTAATGATATTGGTTTATTTATGCCTCTGCTTTTAAATATCATTGAGCTTAAGCCAGGGGAAGCTATGTTCTTATGTGCGCAGACTCCACATTCTTATTTGTTTGGCTGTGGGCTTGAAATTATGGCTAATTCAGACAATGTATTAAGAGCAGGCCTAACACATAAATATATCGATAGTAGCGAATTACTTAATAATACTGATTTTGAAAGCACACCATTAAACCAATTGTTAACTAAACCTGTTGTGAGGGAGAATAAGTTTTATTTTCCTGTACCCGTTGATGACTTTAAATTTGAAATTATAAAGAGTGATGAAAGTAAGCATTTTGAACAAGTTAAAAGTGCGCAGATTGTGTTGTGTTTAGATGGTAAAGTCACATTTACCACAAAATCAGAATCACTAATATTGCAAAAAGGGGAATCAGCTTTTATCGCTTATCAAACAGGTTCTTATTATTATGAAGGTACGGGATATTTAGCTAAAGTATTTGTTTAATGGTTGATGATTAAAAAAATAGTTAACTATTAATAGGTTAAATATGATTGTTTTACATGACAATTGTATTATATTAATATGTCTTAATATAATAATCAAAAATAAGCATCATGGATTCTAATAATAAAATTCCACGTCATTTGTTTATTCAGCAAGATTTATTAAAAAAAATTCAATCAGGGATATATGCTGAAGGGCAATTGATCCCTAAAGAGTCTGAATTAACGGCTATTTATCAAGTCAGTCGCCCTACTGTTCGTCAAGCTATTCAATTTTTGGTTAATGATGGATACCTTGAACGCCGTAAACGTCGGGGAACAATTGTTAAACAGCAAAAAATCAATCAAGAATTTACCCATATTATTGAAAGTTATGATTCAGAAATGAATCGTAAGGGACTTCATCCAACAACCAAAGTATTAACGTTTAAATTGGATAAAGCAACCAATGATATTGCAAACCATTTAGGTATCAATGAATTTGATGCTATATACAAATTAGTACGACTGCGTTATGCAGAAAACAAACCAATCGTGCTAGTAACGACTTATTTACCTGTAAAATTATTACCTAACTTTTTAGATAATGACTTTAAACAAGAAAAACTATATTCAGTTTTAGAAAAAATGAGTTTTCCAATTCTTCAAATACGTCGAAAGTTAGATGTATTGAAAGCGGATGAAACAACCAGCGATTTATTAGATATTGAAGAAGGTGATCCTATTTTTTATTTCCATTCGATTGGTTATAGCTATGATCGAACACCAGTTGAATATTCAATATCTAAATATCGTGGCGATATTAACTCATTTGTTTTTGAATTAAATCATTCGAACTAATTTTGAAAAAATATACCCACTCAATAAGTGGGTATATTACTGATAATATTTTATATAATTAATTTGTTAAATTTCCATTGTCTGTTTATTTCTTGTTTGTAAATCTTTTTTGATCTCTTCAATAATTGCAATCCCTGCACTTGTTCCAATACGTTCAGCCCCTGCTTTAATCATTTTTATAAATGTTTCAGCATTACGAATACCACCAGCTGCTTTAACTTTTACAAAATCACCTACTTGTGCCTTCATTAATGTTACATCTTCAATTGTCGCACCTGAAGGACCAAATCCGGTAGATGTTTTAATAAAGTCAGGTTTTACTTTAACTGCAATCTTGCAAAGTGCTATTTTTTCTTCGTTGGTTAAATAACAATTTTCAAAAATTACTTTTGAGATAACATTATGTTGACGGCAAATTTCTACAATTTCTGACATTTCACGTTCAATATATTTTAAATTACCAGCCTTTAATTCAGAAATATTGATGACGTAATCAATTTCGGTCGCGCCAATATCTATTGCATTTTTTGTTTCAAAGCATTTCGATTCAATCGTTGTTTGACCTAAAGGAAATGCAATTGCAGCGCCAATATCTACCTCTGTGCCTTTTAATAATTGAGCACACAATTTTGATTGAACTTGATTGATTGCAACCATTTTAAAATGATAGTCACTGGCTTCCTTACATAGTTTTTCCATCATAGCAATCGTTGCATCTGGTTTTAAATTGGTGTGATCAATAAGTTGACTCAATTCACGTAAAGAGTAGTTTTTCATGTTTTTTCCTCAATAATATATGTAATTACATATACTAGAAATTAATTATTTTTTGTCAACAGAAATGTTAGTTGAAATGTGACAAACCTCTCAAATAATGAAAAATAAATCATAATATATTTTTTTTGAATGACAAATATGTAAGTATATATTTGAAAAATATTTTAAGGAGGTAGATCAGAATGAAAGTAGTTGTTACTTCACACGGGGAATTATGCGAAGGCATCTTATCGAGTTACCAAATGATCGCTGGTGATATATCTCAATTTATTGCTGTCAAGCTTGATGATAAAGGGATCGGTGATTTTTCATCACGATTAACAACTGTTTTAGATAAATACATTATGAATAATGAAGTTGTGATTGTACTTAGTGATATTAAAGGAGGCACACCTTATAACGAAACTTTTCGCTATATGTTAGGTCATCCAGATAAAATTCATTTATTAACAGGATTAAATTTACCTATGCTAATTCAAGCAGGAACACTAATTAACGAACTCAATATTCATGAAGCTATCGATTCAATTTTAGAAGTGGGACAAACTTCAGTATCAATGGCATCAATCACTGAGAATGAAAATGAAGACTTAGATTTTTAATTAAATGATAGGAGTGAATATTTATGACAATTACTTTAACTCGAGTCGATGATCGTGTGATTCATGGTCAAATAATGACTCGCTGGACAAAATTCAGACCTGTCGATGGCATCCTGGTAGTTGGTGACAATATAGCTGCTGACGAATTACGCAAACGTGTTCTGAAAGCAGCAGCAGGAACACTAAAAATTGGGATTTATACAGTTGAACAAGGTGTAGAAAAAATAAAACAAGGGATTGAGTCGAATAAAAACTTTTTTTTAATTAGTGATTCACCACAGACATTTGAAAAATTGTTAAAAGCTGGGGCTAAATTGCCTGCAACATTAAATATCGGTTGTATGAATACGAGAGCAGGAGCAAAAGTTTTAGGACGAACAGTTGCCATTGATGAAAACGATTGCAAAGCGTTTGATTATATTGAAAGCCAAGGAATTAAGATCGAATTTCAATTACTACCTGATGATGAAGTTAAAAGTTGGGACGTAATGAAAAAGAAATACGACACTTTGTAAGTTTCATATTCAGAGGGAAAAATTATGGAAACAACGCTTTTTATTCCCGCTTTATTAACAGGGATATTTTGTTATTTAGGCGCGATTGAATCACCATGGCTTTTTGGTATGTCAGGTGGATTTTATATAGTTGGAAGACCCTTGGTTGCGGGTTTATTAGTTGGTTTAGCCTTTGGAGATATACAAGCTGGTGTATTGTGCGGTTTAGCTGTTCAAGCTGTTTTTATTGCCAATTTATCAACAGGAGGGGCAACGAATAGTGAAATCACTTATGCAGCTTATGGCGGTATTGGTTTAGCTCTTGCCACAACCAAAGAGCCTGCCGTAGCAGTAACGCTTTCTGTTTTATTGGGCCAAACTTTTGGGTTGATATTTTATAATACTCGAATGGCATTATATTCATTTTGGAATAGTAAAGCTCAACACGCAGCCGAAACAAACAATACTCGTGGTATTATTTTAAATCACCTATTTTATCCACAAATTACCACTTTTCTATTACGTGCCGTTCCAGTCTTTTTAGCTATTTATTATGGCTCTGGATTGGTGGAATGGTTATTAACTAATGTACCAGAAATAATTACTAAAATTATTTCAGTATTGGGTGGTGTTTTACCAGCATTAGGTATCGCAATGCTGATGAATATTGTGATTAAATCGAAAGTTCAGTTAATCTTTTTCTTCGCTGGCTTTGTTTTATTAGCTTTTGCAGAGTTAAGTATGATAGCCCTAGTCTTCATCTCGGCTTTAGTTGCTTACTTATATTTTATTGCAAGCAGTAAATCGGCAGCAACAATTAAAGAAACAAATCAATCAAATTCAGATGTTTTTGAAGATGATGATCTGTTTTAAAAAGGAGAATAACATGGATAAATTAATGGATGAACAACGTTTAACAAAACAAGAGTTACGTCAAATTTGGTATCGATGGGGTTTTACCCATTTATCATCAATGAGTTATGAAAAATTACAAGCACATGCGTGGGCTTTTTCCTATATTCCTTTTGCAGAAAAGTATTATAAAAATGATCCTGAAGCGAAGCGCCGCTTATTAGTCAGACATTCTATGTTTTATAATACCGAACCACAAACAGGCCAAATTATTAACGGCATTGTTGCCTCTATGGAAGAAGAGATCGCCTTAGGTAAAAATGTGCCAGAAGAATTACCGGTAAATATTAAAGCCACGCTAATGGGGCCTTTAGCCGGAATTGGTGATTCCCTCATTCAAGGTATTATCGTACCAATATTGTTATCAATAGCCATGGGAATGGCTGCGGGTGGTAATGCTATCGGTCCTATTTTTTATATTTTATCTTATGGTATTTTAGGCCCATTGATTTCCTATTTTAGTTTCCATTACGGCTATAAATTGGGAGTTAATGCGATTGATAATATTATTGGTGATAACGTCAAACGTATTACTGATGCGTTTAATGTACTTGGTATAATGGTCGTAGGTGGTTTAGCTGCAGGTAATATTGTGCTTAATTCTTCCTTGGAAATACCTATGGGCGAAAGCATGAAATCATTACAAAGTGTACTTGATAGTATATTCCCGAAAATATTACCTCTATCTATGGTGCTATTGGCATGGTGGTTAGTATCAGCAAAACAGATGACGGCGACAAAAGTCATTTTGATCATTACAGCTATTACATCGGTAGGTGTAGTGATTGGTATATTCTAGTCAAATAGATTCCTAGTTTAGAAAAGCTAAAAAGGATTACCATGAAACAATTAGGGGAATTTTATAAATTCCTCTTTTTGTTATTTATCATGACAATTAATAAGTTAAAAGAATTAAGAAAAATAATAAAAGTTTCAACAATATAATCTGAAAACCATATCAAATATTAAATTATATCGTTTTGATATATCATTTCCTATTGGATTTTCCTAACTATAAAGTTTTCTGGTACTCACTTCTTTATAAAATGATATTTCTTTAAACACATATAAAAATGCCGTTAGTTAACTAACGGCATGGTTTTATTTCATTAATACTAGGAAAATACTAATTATTTTTTTAACGCTTTTGGATTAGGTAGATCGGTAACCGTGCCTTCATACACTTCGGACGCGAGTCCTATTGATTCATGTAAGGTTGGGTGAGCGTGGATGGTTAGTGCAATGTCTTCTGCATCACAGCCCATCTCTACAGCAAGAGTGATCTCTCCAAGAAGTTCACCACCATTTGCTCCAACTACCGCACCACCAAGAAGGCGATTATCGGCTTTGTTAAAGATTAGTTTAGTCATCCCTTCTGAACAATCAGACGCAATTGCTCGTCCTGATGCTGCCCATGGGAATATGGCGACCTCATAATCGATACCTTTTGTTTTCGCTTCTTTTTCAGTTAATCCTACCCAAGCAACTTCTGGTTCGGTGTAGGCAATGGATGGTATGGTTTTCGGATCGAAATAATGTTTTTTACCAGCTATCACTTCAGCTGCAACATGCCCTTCATGAACCCCTTTATGAGCCAACATTGGTTGACCCACAATATCACCGATCGCATAGATATGTGGAACGTTAGTTCTCATCTGTTTATCGACTTCAATAAAACCACGATCGGTCACATTTACTCCAGCTTTTTCAGCATTGATAAGTTTACCATTTGGCGCTCGACCTATCGCCACTAGTACTGCGTCGTAAGTGTGAGTTTCGATTGTTCCATCTTTCTTTTCCATGGTGACATAGATTGCATCATGTTTGGCTTCGACCGTATTTACTTTAGTTTCTAAGCGTAAGGTAAATTTCTTTTGAATTTGTTTGGTAAAGACTTTTATCACATCTTTATCCGCAGCTGGGATCACCTGATCTAGCATTTCAACCACATCCACTTCTGAACCCAATGCGTGATATACGGTACCCATTTCCAGACCAATAATACCACCACCCATTAACAGTAATTTTTTAGGAATAGTGGTTAATGCTAACGCATCGGTTGAGTCCCATATACGAGGATCGTCATGTGGAATGAATGGTAAGGTTATTGGTCGAGATCCTGCTGCAATAATAGCATTATCAAAGGTAATTTTAGTTATCCCTTTGGCAGAGGTAACATCCATTGTGTGACTACCGGTGAATTGCGCTTCACCTTGAATCACATTAACTTTACGCATTTTGGCCATACCTGCCAGCCCGTTAGTAAGCTGATTGATTACCTTTTCTTTCCAAGCACGAACTTTGTCGAGCTCTAACTTTGGCGTTCCAAAATGGATGCCATGTTCGGTGAGGGATTTTGCTTCATCCATCACTTTAGCAACATGCAATAATGCTTTAGAAGGAATACAGCCAACATTAAGGCAAACACCACCCAAGGTTGAGTAGCGTTCGACTAATGTCACATCTAATCCAAGATCGGCGGCACGGAAAGCAGCGGAATAACCCGCTGGCCCAGCACCTAATACAACAACTTGTGTTTTGATATCTTGACTCATAACTGATTTCCCCCCTTACATCACTAGTCGACGTAAGTCGGATAAAACATTAACAATATGGCTTAAGAAGCGTGCACCATCTGCACCATCAATCACTCGGTGATCGAAGGATAATGATAAAGGTAACATTAAGCGTGGTGTAAATTCTTTACCATTCCATACTGGTTTCATACTTGAGCGAGATACACCAAGTATGCCCACTTCTGGCGCATTTACAATCGGGGTAAATGATGTCGTTCCGATGCCACCAAGGCTTGAAATAGTGAAACATCCACCTTGCATATCACTACCTGTGAGTTTACCGTCTCGCGCTTTTTTGGAGATTTCAGCAAGTTCACGTGAAAGTTCAATAATGCCTTTTTTATTTACATCTTTAAATACAGGAACAACTAAACCATTTGGCGTGTCAACTGCCACACCGATGTTGATGTATTTTTTAATGATAAGAGTTTGTGCATCTTCTGACAATGAACTATTAAAACGCGGATAAGCAGTTAAAGCACTCGCTACGGCCTTCATGATAAACACAAGCGGTGTAATTTTGAGATCGAGTTTTTTCTTTTCTGCTTCAGCATTTTGTTGCTTACGAAATGCCTCTAGTTCAGTGATATCTGTTTCATCAAATTCAGTAACATGAGGAATCATCACCCAGTTTCGATGTAAATTTGCACCAGAAACTTTTTGAATTTTGGTTAATGGTAAAGATTCAATTTCACCAAATTTACTGAAATCGACTTTTGGCCATGGTAATAATCCAGGGAATGCACCAGATGATCCACCGTTTTCGACTTGTTTTACGGCATTTTTGACATAGTTTTGGATATCTTCACGAAGTACACGATGTTTAGGGCCTGTAGGTTGGATTTTTGCAAGATTGATACCAAATTCTCTTGCTAATCGTCGAACTGATGGTGTGGCATGTGCGTAAGCATCGTTTTCTACAAATTCATTTGCAGTTGGTGCAGGTTTAGCTGTCTCAGCAACTGGTGCAGGAGCTTGAGCTTGAGCTTGAGCTGGAGCTGAAGCTGAAGTTGAAGTTGAAGCTGAAGCTGAAGCTGGCGCAGGTTCAGCTTTAACGGGTGCACTATTCGTTTCAAACTCCATTATTTTGGAGCCAGTTTTGACTTTATCACCAATTTTAACAGTGATGCTTTTTACTGTACCAGCTATAGTTGCAGGTACTTCCATCGAGGCTTTGTCTCCTTCAACGGTGATGAGTGAATCATCAACTGCAACTGAGTCACCAACTTTAACTAATATTTCAGTCACTTCTACTTCATCGCCACCAATGTCTGGAACATTAACATCAACGACTTGGCTACTATTTTGTGCTGGCGCAGAAGCTGGAGCTGGAGCTGAAACTTCTGGAGCAGGCGTTTTTGACGCGCTTGCGCCCTCTTCGTCAAATTCCATAATACTAACACCTGTCGTCACTTTATCGCCAACTTTGACAATGATTGACTTCACAATACCAGCCTGTGGTGCCGGTATTTCCATCGATGCTTTATCGCCTTCCACAGTCAATAGTGATTGATCTACATCAACTTTGTCGCCGACTTTAACTAGGATTTCTGTTACTTCAACTTCATCGCTTCCGATATCAGGTAATTTTATTTCAATACTCATTATTTTTACCTCTTATGCAATACGTGGATTGAGTTTGTCAGCATTGATTTCGAACTTTTTAATCGCGTCTTCAACAATACTTGGCTGAATATCACCACGTTTAGCTAGTTCTCCTAGTGCTGCAATCACAACATAAGATGCATCGACTTCAAAATGATGACGTAAATTTTCTCGGCTATCACTACGACCGAATCCATCTGTACCGAGTACTCGGTAGCTTTCTGCTGGTACAAATCCTCGAATTTGTTCTGCATAGAGTTTCATGTAATCAGTGGAAACAACAGCAGGATTGTTATTCATTATTTGAGCAACATATGGCACTTTTGCTTCTTCGCTTGGATGTAACATGTTGTAACGTTCGCAATCTTGACCATCTCGAGCAAGTAAGGTGAATGACGTTACACTGTAAATGTCAGAACTGACGCCATAGTTTTTAGCAAGGATATCAGCCGCTTCACGAACATGACGTAGCATTGATCCAGAACCTAATAATTGAACTGTTGGTTTGCCTTGTTGGCCTTCAACGGTATCTAACTTATAAATACCACGACGAATCCCCTCTTCTGCACCTTCAGGCATTGCAGGTTGGGCATAGTTTTCATTTAGTGTGGTGATGTAGTAGTAAACATTTTCTTGTTCACCATACATACGACGTAAGCCATCTTGCATAATAACCGCGACCTCATAAGCGTAGGCTGGATCGTATGATAAGCAGTTAGGGATGGTTAATGCTTGAATATGGCTGTGACCATCTTGGTGTTGTAAGCCTTCACCGTTTAATGTTGTGCGACCAGAAGTTCCTCCAATCATAAAGCCTCGAGCTTGTTGGTCACCCGCCGCCCACATTAAATCACCAATGCGTTGGAAGCCAAACATTGAGTAATAGATGTAGAAAGGAATCATCGGTAAATCGTTATTACTATAAGAAGTAGCAGCCGCTAACCATGATGCAGTCGCGCCACATTCGTTAATACCTTCTTGGAGAATTTGACCTTTTTCATCTTCACGATAGTAAGCAACTTGCTCTTTATCTTGTGGGGTATATTGTTGACCATGTGGGTTATATATACCAATTTGGCGGAAGAGACCTTCCATACCAAACGTACGCGCTTCATCAGCGAGAATTGGTACTAGTCGCGGTGCTAAGTCTTTATCTTTTAGCATGATGTTAAGTGCACGCACAAAAGCGATAGTGGTTGATATTTCTTTAGATTGTGCTTCAAGTAACGGCGCAAATTCGCTTAAAGGAGGGATAGAAACCGTTCCTGAGAATTTAGTTAGTCGTGAAGGCACATAACCATGTAATGCTTGACGTCGTTCATGGATATATTTGTATTCAGGGCTATGTTCTTCGAATTTGATATAAGGTAATTTTTCGAGTGCTTCATCAGTAACCGGAATGTTGAAGAAGTCACGAACATGGCGAACGCCATCCATATTCATTTTTTTGACTTGGTGTGCAATGTTTTTCGCTTCTGCGGCTTCACCCATTCCATAACCTTTAATGGTGTGGGCTAAAATAACTGTTGGGCGATCTTTTGTCTCTTTTGCTCTTGCAAATGCAGCAAACATTTTTTCGGGGTCTTGACCACCTCGGTTTAGTCTGAAGATCTCTTCATCAGACATATCTTTGACTAATTCAGCCGTTTCAGGATATTTTCCAAAGAAGTGTTCACGTACATAAGCGCCGTCTTTTGATTTGAAGGTTTGATAATCGCCATCAAGAGTTTCATTCATTAAACGAATTAATTTTCCTGATTTATCTTTTTGCAATAATTTATCCCAACGATCGCCCCAAAGTACTTTAATCACATTCCAACCAGCACCAGCAAACACACCTTCTAGTTCGTTCACTATTTTGCCATTTCCGGTTACCGGACCATCAAGACGTTGCAAGTTACAATTGATAACAAAGACTAAATTATCAAGTTTTTCACGTGTTGCAACTGTGATTGCACCTTTTGCTTCTGGCTCATCCATTTCACCATCACCTAAGAACGCGTAAACAGTTTGTTCAGTGGTATCTTTTAAACCACGATGGTTTAAGTATTTTAAAAAGCGAGCTTGGAAGATTGCACTAATTGGTCCTAACCCCATTGATACGGTTGGGAATTGCCAAAATTCCGGCATTAATTTTGGATGAGGATAAGATGATAAACCTTTACCGTGAACTTCTTGTCTAAAGTTATCAAGCTGTTCTTCAGTTAAACGACCTTCAATAAAAGCGCGTGAGTAGATACCCGGTGAGATATGACCTTGGAAATAGATTAAATCCCCACCATCTTTTTCATTGCGAGCACGGAAGAAATGGTTAAAACATACTTCATAAAATGTAGCAGCAGATTGGAATGATGCCATATGACCACCAAGCTCTAAATCTTTTTTAGAAGCCCGTAAGACCATCATAATTGCATTCCAACGAACAATTGAACGGATTCGTCTTTCAATTTCCCAATCACCTGGATATGCAGGTTGTTCCTCGACAGGGATTGTGTTTATATAGTTACTGGTTGAAGAACCAAATAATAAAGGGACACCACCATCTCTAGCTTTATTGACAATCTGTTCAATAATATATTGAGCACGTTCGACGCCTTCTTCTCGAATAATAGAATCTAAACTTTCCAGCCAATCCTTTGTTTCGACTGGATCGATATCATTCATTTGCATGTCCGACATATAAAACCTCTTTTTTGTTTAAAAAATGCAGTTTTTGCTATCCTTAGCTATAACAGACGCCATAACTAAAATTATAAGCTTCAACTTTGCATTACGGATGCTTAATTGATATCAGTCTGCCAGTTTCCATTAAAAAGTAAAGCAAACCACCGCCCTGAAAAGAATGTTAATTCCTATTAAATTAATCAACTATTTCAATTATTAATATAAATAAAAAGATAATTATTTGATATAAGTCAAATTTAACTCATGAGATTGGAAAGAATACTGCGTTTTGAGTTATACCTTGAATAGTTAGCGGTTGTCAAGTTATAGTAAAATCTGCTATATAGTTGTTAATTTATTGTTAAATTAAGACTGAATTGACAGATAATATGCCAAGTAAAAACGTCATTATTAAAGAGTTAAACACTATGCCTTATTGGCATACTTATCAAGCTATGCATGATTTTACTCAGCAGCGTGATAAGCAAACTCAAGACGAGATTTGGCTAGTTGAACATCCTCCGGTTTTTACTCAAGGTAAGGTTGGAAAACCTGAGCACCTGCTTACTAAAACGGATATTCCTGTTGTGCAAACTGATCGTGGTGGTCAAATTACATACCATGCGCCTGGACAACAAATTATGTATATCTTATTGGATTTAAAAAGGCGTAAAATAGGTATTCGTGATGTCGTCAATTATTTAGAAAATAGTGTTATTCAAACATTAAAACACTATGAGATAGTCGCCTATTCAAAACAAGACGCTCCGGGCGTTTATGTCAATCAACAGAAGATCTGTTCTCTTGGATTACATATTAAGCGTGGCTGTACCTTACATGGATTAGCCCTTAATATCGATATGGATCTCACTCCTTTTAATTATATTAATCCATGTGGTTATGCTGGATTAGAAATGACGCAGTTGAAACAATATGTTTCAAAAATTGATCGCCAAGAGATTAACCATTTATTGACTGATTATTTTATTAATCAGCTACCAAACTATTAAGATGTGAATTATGCAAAATACTGAAATCCGCAGTTCAAAATATCGTGATGCCGAAAAAACGCGTCTAATTCCCTCAATCACTATAGAGGATACAGCTCCTTTAAAAAAACCTGATTGGATGAGAATTAAGTTGTCGGCAAATACAGAAAATATTACGCATATTAAAAATACGATGCGTAAACATGGGTTACATTCGGTTTGTGAAGAGGCTTCATGCCCTAACTTGGCGGAGTGCTTTAATCATGGGACCGCGACTTTTATGATTTTAGGGGATATTTGTACTCGTCGTTGCCCTTTCTGTGATGTTGCTCATGGTCGCCCTTTGCCACCAGACCGTGAGGAACCGAATAAGCTTGCGCAAACAATTCAAGAGATGAAATTGCGTTATGTTGTGATCACCTCTGTTGATCGTGATGACTTGAAAGATGGCGGAGCAAGTCACTTTGCTTCATGTACTCAAGAGATTCGTTCATTAAGCCCGAATATAAAAATTGAAACTTTAACTCCTGATTTTCGTGGTTGTGTTGATGAAGCCGTTGCGGTTTTAAGTGAAAACCCTCCGGATGTGTTTAATCATAATTTGGAAAATATTCCTCGTTTGTATAAAAAAATACGCCCAGGAGCAAGTTATGAGGGATCGTTACAATTACTTGAAACGTTTAAACAAAAACACCCCGAAATTCCAACAAAATCAGGATTGATGGTTGGTTTAGGCGAAACCAATGAAGAACTTATTCAGGTTTTAAAAGATTTGCGTAGCCATGGTGTTACCATGCTAACTTTAGGTCAGTATCTCCAACCAAGTAAGTATCATTTGCCAGTGGAACGTTATGTTTCACCCGAGGAATTTGATGAATTAAAACAGATGGCGCTGGCTATGGGATTTACTCATGCAGCTTGCGGACCATTTGTGCGTTCATCTTATCATGCTGATTTACAAGCAATGGGAAAAGAGGTGAAGTAATATTCACCTCTTTGGAAAACATTGTTTAATTATCTACCACAATAAAATGACGATTTTCGGTGACAATTTGTAAGAATGTAGGTAAGTTTATCTTTTCATCTTTCAATTGATTACCGTTTAGATCATATATTTTGGATCGTCCATACGCATCAATTACCACGGTTTTATTACCATAAAGCGCTGCAACCTGATTTTCACTTCCAGCTAGAATCCATTCACGCTCTTGAAATAGATTTTGACCTTGGCTATACTGTTTTGCAGGTGTAGTGACGTTGAGAGCATCTTGCATTAATGTTCTTAATATATCCGTTTCAGAAGTTATATTATTAACTTCTTTTGCCTCTTTACCTGGCCATGAAATAATTAATGGTACTTTTAAGGTATTTCGATTAAAGCTAACTTCATCATTACGTAAAGCAGATTTTTTAGCATCATCTATTTTTATGTCATTAGAACCGGTAATAATAATTATGGTGTTTTCGTATGCATTAGATAATGTTAAATATGCAATTAAAGATTCTAAATACTGGTCGAGTTTTTTTGCATCTGTTTCTAGTTCGGTTATTGGCATTTTTTTATTTTTGGCACCCAATGAATATTGGATGACAGAAAATAGAGGAGCGTGGTTTTCGAGTTGATTTTGTTCATCGTGCCATGCCATCCAATTATCAGTGGTTTGCTTGTTAGACTGTTTTTTACCATCTGGGGTAGTAAAATTAGACAATAATGCATAACGATAAAGTGGTTCAGAAAAACCATCAGCCGAGAATAGACCAACGTTATAATGTTGTTTCGTTACAGTTTCGAATAATACCGATGGCTTATGCCCTGCCAAGATACTATTATAATAATTCGGGTCCAGTCCATAGAATAATGAGAAGTTATTTAAGTAGGCTTGGCTACTTGCGCCATAATGATTAGTAAATTGTATATTTTGGCTAGCAAATTCTTTCAGCCAAGGCATATTATTGGCTAATAGTCGATCATTCCAACCATTAATATCAATAATCAAGATATTCGGTTTATCTTGATTTTCATTAAATGAAATTTTATCGAGTGGGTATTCAATAGCGATCGCAAATGGGTTACCTTCTTGAATTGCGCGATTACGATAACCATTCTCTTCAATAAATCCATAACGCTCAAGAAAATGACGCGCCGTTAACGGATACGATAGCGGTAAGCTTGATCGTTGCATCGTAATTGGACGATAGAAGTTAGCATCGGCCCAAATATGAATCAAATGTGATGAGACAAAGCATAGAATAAAACCTATTACTACAGGTCTGGCAAAACGTTTGCGTTTACTTAAACTGCGTTGCTTTTTCCAACTCCAAATCGAGAATAATATTTCAACTAAAAGAATAAAGGGTATTAATATAAATGCACTATTGAGAAAAGATGCTTTATCCGAGGTAAATAGTTGCCAGATAGATAAATTTAGATGCATTCTAAAATGCGAGAAAACTTCAACATCAATAAGCAGTAAACTAATTCCTATGGTTGCAACGATAGTTGCAATAATCCTTTGCCATCGTGAAGAGTGAATAAGAAAACTTAACGGAAAAAGCAATATCAAATAAACAATGAAAGTAAGAAAACTAAAATGCCCAATCGCACTAATAATTGCATAAAAACGCCCCATGAATGTTCGGGGCCAATCAGCAATGAGCAAATATTGGCTACCAAGTAAAATGACTACCAGAATATTAAATAGCGTAAACCAATGCCCCCAACTAACTATCTGCGAGGTTTTATCGTCTTTGATATGATTGTTTTTGAGTTTGAGCATATTTAATTGTAGTAATTACCAAGAAAAACTTAATTGAAATTTACGTCACAGTTTAACTGATTTTTTAAAATCTTTCCGTAATTTTTTTAGCATAAAGCCTTTGGTTATTTGTTGGCGTTGCTATCGATACTTGTTATAATTTGCTTTAATAATATAGCTAATTAAAAAGATACTAACTTTGGCAATCAAACAACTCAACTCTCAAGAAGTCCAACCTAACGTAAATGACATTGTAAATAATAGCGATATTAAAACAAATTTATGCAGTGATGGATTAACCAATTTGTTATCGTGGCAACCTCGCGTTGCTGCTGCTGTATCCTTATTGTGCAAAAATCATAATACGCAGTATCGTTCTCGCTTTGTGCTTTTAAAAGCATCTGAAAGCGAGCTTTTTTTTGATTTATTAAAGCAGTCGGTAAAGCGTAATCTCACAACGACCCATTTAGGTTATAGCTATTACTTTAGTGATAATAAAATTACCTTAACTGAAGCGAAAAGTAAGCAAGATAATTTTGCATCCCAAGATAATTGTCTATCAGCAACAATCGTTGATATGGAGAAACTATTTGGTTGTGTTAGGCAACCTGAAAATAGTCCAATCAAATTACAAGCTGGTTTAGTTCATGATGCTAATGGTGGTGTTTTAATTTTAGGATTGCGTTCACTGCTTGCGCAACCAGTAGTTTGGGCTAAGTTAAAACAGATGGTTCTGTCACAAACTTTTGAATGGTTTTCAGCTGATGATTCTCATCCATTACCATTATCTATTCCTGCCATGCCGTTGGATTTACGCATTATTTTAGTCGGAGATAGGCTCTCTCTAGCTGAATTGCAGGAATTTGAACCAGAATTTTATTCATCATCTATTTACGCTGAGTTTGAAAGTGAAATGCATATAACTGAACCTCAGCGAATTAATGATTGGATGAATTATTTACAATTTATAAGTCACCACTTAGCGTTACCTAAAATTGAGCAATCTGCTTTTGCTAAAATTTATAAACACGCAACAAGATATACGGGTGATCAATATTATTTACCACTTAGCGTTGAATGGGTGCAATCGATTCTGCTAAATTCATCTTATTTTATAGAAAATCAGAATATTGATGCTTTAGCCGTCACAAAGGCTTTAGAACAAAAAGCATGGCGAGAAAATTATTTAGCTGAGCGGTTCCATGATGAGATTTTTACCAATCAAATTTTGATTGATACTCAGTCACAAGTGGTTGGGCAGATTAATGGGTTGTCAGTTATTGAATACCCCGGTTATCCAAAAGCGATTGGTGAGCCAACACGGTTAAGCTGTCTTGTCCATTTTGGTGACGGTGAATTAATTGATATTGAACGTAAAACCGATCTTGCTGGCAATATTCATTCTAAAGGGATGATGATTATGCAAGCGTTTATTATGTCGGAGTTTGCAATCAATCATCAACTTCCGTTTTCTACATCATTAGTATTTGAACAATCCTATAATGAGATTGATGGCGATAGCGCTTCACTGGCGGGGCTTTGCGCGCTGATTAGTGCGCTATCTAATCAACCTATCGATCAGCAATTAGCTGTGACAGGATCGGTTGACCAATTTGGTCATGTTCAATCTATTGGTGGCGTTAATGAGAAAATAGAAGGATTTTTTGCTGTTTGTCAGCACCAAGGTTTGACTGGCCAACAAGGTGTTATTATTCCTGCTAGTAATCAGCGCCATTTAAGCTTAAGCGATGACATTATTGAGGCAATTAATAATGATAAATTCTCTATTTGGACTGTCGAACATGTCGCCGATGCGCTCTATTTATTAACTGGTATTCCTTACAAAGATGAGAATAATATTAGTCTTTATAAGTTGATTCATGCTCGTATGCAATCAATGCTAATTCAAGATAGAAGACGTGATGGTTGGCTCAGTCGCTGGAAAAAAATTGCAAAAAGTAACAATACACAATAAACTTGAGACCAAAATTTCATTGATGCGATTAATGAAATAATCATGTAAAACTTTACAGCTTAGGTTAATTATTAGTTTTTTAATCAATAATGATTCTATAAGCAATTATGTAATGACAACAAAATAAAAGGTTTTTTTATGACATTTGAACGTAAATCTTCGTATGATAAAGCAGATCTAATTAAATCAGGTAATAGTGAATTATTTGGTCATGATGGACCGCCATTACCGTCTGATTTGATGCTAATGATGGATCGCGTTATTGAAATGAATGAAGACGGTGGTAGTTTCGGTAAAGGTTATGTTGAAGCTGAGTTTGATATTAATCCTGATTTATGGTTTTTTAAATGTCATTTCAAAAACGATCCGGTAATGCCTGGTTGTCTTGGTCTTGATGCTTTATGGCAATTAGTCGGTTTTTATTTAGGCTGGATTGGCGGTAAAGGTAAAGGCCGAGCGCTTGGTGTTGGTGAATTAAAATTAAAAGGTCAAATATTACCTAATAACAAAAAAGTGACTTATAAAATTAATTTTAAACGTGTTATTAATCGTAAATTAATCATGGGAATCGGCGATGGTGAAGTTTACGTTGATGGTAAATTAATTTATGAAGCAACTGATCTTAAAGTTGGTTTATTTAAAGACACGTCTGAATTTTAATTCAATATAATCTTACACTCCTTGCTCACTATTATTAATTACTGATAATTAGCAAGGAGTAGCTTTTTTTACGCTACTATTTTAAGAAACAATCCGTAATGTATTTTTTAAGAAAATCTCTCCTAATCCTCTTATTTGTTGTAATCGGTCAAGCACAAGCAGACTTTAATGGTAAAGTTGTAAAAGTAATTGATGGTGATACCGTTGATATATTAACAAATAAAAAAATTCGCGTCCGGTTACTCGATATTGATGCTCCAGAAAGACACCAAGCATATGGTAATGCATCAAGAAAATACTTAGCATCGTTGATTGCGGGTAAAACTGTTTATGTTAAAGAAAATAAAAAGGATATTTATCAACGGACATTAGGCGTCATCTATCTAAAACAAGTCAACATTAATGCTAAGATGGTGGAAAATGGCTTTGCGTGGGCTTACCGCTTCAAAGGCGTTGCTAGTAATAAGAATATGGTAAAGCTCGAATTAAAAGCTAAACAAAACAAAAAAGGACTATGGAAAGATAAACATCCAATAGCCCCTTGGGATTTTCGCTATCGTAAGAAATAATAGCGTCTAAACAATGACTTTATTTTTTAGCTGGGACTGAAGCTTCTAGTTGTTTTAATACTTCAGTTGCTTGTTTACAGCCTTCTTCTTGATTTGCAGTAGGCATTGCAGAAATTTGTTGTTTAGCTGTTTCTAAGTTTTGTTTGATCATGTCTGTTTGTTGTTTAGTAGCAGCATCATCAGGAATAGATTTAATAAAGCTATCAACTTTTTCAAAGTAAGTTTTGCAAGATTCTGATAACTCAGCCATAGCAACAGAAGATAAACCTAATAATGCAACAGATAATACTAATTTTTTCATTGTTTCTTTTCCTTAAAATTATAAATATTTAGAACATAAAAGTATGTTTATTACTGAATTACTTTGAAGGGATAATATAAGAATTGGTAAAGAAAGTCTATTAATTAAATGTAAAAAATCTTATCAATAATTAATACTGATAAGATAATATGAAAAATCTTATCAATAACCAATATCGATAAGATAATTTAAAAATTACAAATTAGATAATTGTAACATCAGCAGCAGCAGGGCCACGAGGACTATCTTGGATAGAGAACTCAACTTGTTGACCTTCGCCTAAAGTTTTAAATCCATCGCCAGAGATTGCAGAAAAATGAACAAACACATCTTTACTTCCATCAGCAGGTGAAATAAAACCAAAACCTTTACTTTCATTGAACCATTTAACTTGACCAGTTTTTTTAGACATAAAAATCTTCCTATAAATAAATTAATTACAGCCATCAAAGGCGAAACATTAGAACATAAAACCTAGACTACTTATTAACAAACAGAAGAGAAGACTGAAGAGAACTAATACAAATGTGATTAAAGTAAACTACAAACTGCATAAATCTAAATGTTACAAAATATATCTGCATGTAATATGCTGGTGACTATTAACTCATAAATAGATGACTAATACAAGCAATGATTTGCTATTATTTACAATTAAAAATGAAATGAACAATAACTATTTGTTATTGTTCATGTTAACAATCTTTAATTTTTTGACAAATCTTTGGATTTTTGAATTGAAGCCTCTACTGCGTCAATGATAGCTGCTCGAAAGCCTTTTTCCTCAAGTACTTGCACGCCTTCAATTGTAGTACCCGCTGGTGAACAAACCATATCTTTTAATTCACCTGGATGTTTTCCTGTCTCCAGCAATAATTTAGCTGAACCCATCACTGTTTGTGCCGCAAATTTGTAAGCTTGTTTTCTAGATAAGCCACCTTTAACTGCACCATCAGCCAATGCTTCAATGAACATAAATACAAATGCAGGAGAAGAGCCACTTGCCCCAACTACGGCATCAATTAAGTATTCAGGTACAACTTCTGTTTCACCAATACAATTTAATAAAGTTTCAACAATTGTTAATTCTTGATCAGTAATTTCTGTATTAGGTGTGATAGAACACATAGCGGCATTAACTAAAGCTGGAGTATTTGGCATAACTCTAACAATTTTTTGTTCATAGCCTACACATTGCGCAATAGTTTTAATCGTTACACCGGCGGCAATCGAGATGACAATAGTATCTTTTTTTAACTCTTTTTGAATATCATTTAATACATCCACAATAACATTGGGTTTAACTGCTATGAAAACAATATCTGATTCTCGTGCAACATCTTTTGCCGATCCTAAATTATTTATTGAATGCGTTTGATTAAGTGCTTGGCCCTTTTCGGGATGAGGATCATAAACGTAAATTTGCGTTCCCGGCACAATATTACTTGCTAAAATACCTTGTAAAATGGCATTACCCATATTACCAATACCGATAAGACCTATACGCTGTTCCATTTGTTTATACCTTTATGAATGAAATACTATAAAGATTATAAAATAAATTTTTGAATAAAACTTATAAAATTTACGAGTAAAAAGAAGACGAAATTTTTACTATTTAACTCAATCAATCATTAATTGCATACCAACTTGTTGACCTGTTTGCATTAATGATAATATCTGCCTTGTTTTACCTTCGTTGATCAAATTGCTGACGGCTGGGGTGTTGATCAGAACTTCAAAAATAGCTTTTCGACTTTGTTTATAAGGTATTAATTTTTGACAGACTATCGCTTTTAAACTATTTGATAGCTGAGTGCGAATTAATGCACGTGTCCCCTCTTCAAAGACATCAATAATACGGTTGATTGTCTGTATTGCGGTACGAGTGTGCAATGTTGCAAGAACTAAATGGCCGGTTTCAGCAATAGTTAATGCAGCTTGAATGGTCTGTTTATTGCGTAATTCACCCAATAAAATGATATCTGGATCTTGCCTTAATAAACTATCAATTGCATCACCAAAATGGTTAATTTCGCGTTGTTGGATAAGTGATTTATCACTTTGATAAATGAACTCAATAGGGTCTTCTAATGTGATAATATGTTTAGCTAACGTCTGATTTATATGATCAATTAATGCAGCTAAAGTTGTTGATTTTCCGCTACCTGTTGCGCCAGTAACTAAGATAATTCCAGATTCTGCTTTTGCTAATTCATTTAGTACATCAGGTGCCTGAATATCAGTTAAGCTTGGTATTTTTTGCTTAATAATTCGAAATACGGCTGAAATACCACGTTTTTGATAAAAAATATTTACCCTAAAACGGCCTATATCTTCAAGATGATAACCAAAATCAATTTGTTGATGCTGTTGTAATAGCCCCTTTTGATCGTCATTTAATAGATTAAATAAATCAATTTCAAGTTTGTGTGGCGATAATTTATCTTGCGCAATAGGTTTTAGCTCACCATTAATACGAATCCACGGTTTTTCACCACTAGAAAGATGCAAATCAGAAGCTTTTTGCGTTACACTAAAAGCCAACATTGAATTTATCATTTTCACTCACTATCCATTAGTTTATTGGGAATTAATATGAATACAGTACATGACAATTTAATCAAGATTAAAAATGAAATACATAAAATTGCCTTAGATTGCGATCGAAATCCCAATACAATTGAACTTATTGCAGTAAGTAAAACCAAGCCGGTCACATTAATCGCTCAAGCAATTGATGTAGGCCAATTAGCCTTTGGTGAAAATTATGTTCAAGAAGGTGTTGAAAAGATTGCTTACTTTAATAAAAATATGCCGAATACCCCGATTACTTGGCATTTTATCGGGCCATTGCAATCAAATAAAACTAAGCTAGTAGCTGAAAATTTTGATTGGATGCACACCATTGAACGTTTCAAAATTGCTCAGCGTTTAAATGATCAGCGACCTACAGATATGGATAAGCTAAATGTTCTTATTCAGGTAAATATTAGTAATGAAGAGAGTAAATCTGGAATTGCAGTAGATGAAGTCGCCGATTTAGTTAAGCAGATAATTACATTACCTAATTTAAGGTTACGTGGCCTTATGGCCATCCCCGAGATAGAAAATGATTACGCTAAACAACTTGAGGTATTTGAACAGATGACTCAGCTTTTAGAATCATTGAAAACGGATTATCCTTTTTTAGATACATTATCAATGGGCATGTCAGGCGATATGAAAGCAGCTATTGTTGCAGGCAGTACAATGGTTCGCATTGGTAGTGCAATCTTTGGTGCACGGCAATATGTGTGATATATTGCAGATCATTTTAGATTTTAGGAGTATTAAATGATTTCGTTAATCTTCTTAGGAAGGGCTATTTTCACTATTTGCTTATACATACTTATTCTACGTTTGTGGATGCAGTATGCGCGAGTAAATTTTCATAATCCCTTTACTCAATTTATTGTTCGTATTACCCAACCGATTATTGGTCCAATGCGAAAACTTATTCCATCTATTGGTCGTATCGACACGGCGACATGGATTCTTTTTTATGCAGTTGCATTACTAAAAATTATGTTTATTTTCCGTTTTGAGGGATATAACGCACCGTTGTTTAGCCCTTATTACCTATTATTCGCCTTGGCTGCAATGGCTCATGCGATTGGACACCTCATTTTTTGGTTATTATTATTTAGAGCTATTTTAAGTTGGGTTAGTCGTGGACAATCTTATACTGATGAATTACTTGCTCAATTAACAGAACCACTTATTGCACCTATTCGGCGCATTATACCGCCATTAGGTATGATTGATATTTCATTTATGATATTTGTTTTTATATTAATGTTTTTAAACTTATTAGCTGTCGATTTTCTTGGAAATTTATGGCTTATACTATAAAAATAAAAGAGAGCCTAGGCTCTCTTTTTAAATAATATGATCTTCCCAACAAATCACATCTTTTTCATACACAATTCGATTTTTGACTGATATTTTTAATTTGTGCATTAACTTTTTATTTCCAACAATTAATGGATGCCATTGCGGTAACTGCCCTGTTTCTGAAAAATAACGATAAGCGCAAGTTGCTGGCAACCACTCAATTGTCAGTAAATTTTCTCTTGTTAGCTTGATGCAATCAGGCTCATATTTAAAACGGTTGTGGTAATGTCTGCACTGGCAGGTATTTGAATCAAGCAAATTACATGCAACATTGGTATACAGTATTTCGTCAGTATCCTCGTCCTGTAATTTATTTAGGCAACATTGGCCACAACCATCGCATAGTTGTTCCCACTCGTCATCACTCATTTGATCTAAAGTTTTATATTCCCAAAATGGTTCAATCATACTTTAAAATCGTCTTCATTTAACATTTGTAAGAAAAATCCATCCGCTTTAATTTTTTCCTCAATTTCCTGTGCTGTTCCTACCACAAAACGCCGTTTACCATCGAGTAAGACTTTCATGACAAAAGCTGGCGTGCCAAAAATTGACATAATTTTTTCAGGAATTGGAGAGAAATCGTTCTCTTTTTCCATATAGAGATAACAATTTTCTTTTTTTGTGCTTCTATAAATATAACACCACATCATAAACTAAAATCCTATTTCTCAATTATCTCAGGCTATTTTGCAAATAGACACCTGCACCAAATAATCCCGGATCTTTATGAGTAATCACATAAACAGGAATTTTTTTAACTAAATAAGACATACGACCTTTATGTTCAAATGCTTCTCTAAATGGTGATGATTTAAAAAATTCTATAAATCTAGGCACAATACCGCCAGCAATATACACACCGCCTTGAGTATTAAGTGTTAAGGCTAAATTACCCCCAAATCGCCCCATAAAAGTACAAAAATGAGTTAATGTTTCTGAGCAAATTGGGCAACTATTTGATAATGCTTTATTCACAATAATATCTGGGGTGATATCTTCAACTGGTTGATTATTGATCTGTAACAAAGCTTGATAGATATTAACGATACCATTACCCGATAAAAAACGCTCTGAAGAAACTCGACCAAATTTTTTTCTTAACTGAGCTAAAATTCGATCTTCTTGTTCATTAACCATAGGTAATTCTGTATGACCACCCTCGCCTGATAGGCTAATCCAATGACCATTAACTTTAACTAAATGAGAAACCCCTAACCCCGTTCCGGCACCATAGATTGCTATTGGATAATCAAGATTCGGCTCCTCACCACCAATTTTAACCACATCTTGCGCGGATAATTGAGGAATAGATGTTGAAACTGCAGTAAAGTCATTAATTACTTCTAACTTAGTTAGTTTAAGTTCTTTGATAAGTTCTGAACGAGAAAACGACAAATTATTATTAGTCATTTCAATCAAATCACTTTCATTGATTGGGCAAGCTATGGCAATGCAAGCCATATCCACTGTTACCGCTTGGGATTTCAAATAGTTTTTAATTAATTCAAGTAGTACATCATCTTTTGAAATGAGGATTTTAGTTATTGCGGATAATTCATTAGTTGCTAAATCATAAAGTGCAAAACGAGCGTTGGTTCCACCAATGTCGGTAACTAGTGCATATTGACTCATGTTATTCCCTTTTTCTAAAAATAAAATCTTTCTATATGAACAATAGTTCAATAAATATTAAAAATAAAACTGGCAATATTATGGACTATTTATAATGATTTAACTAGATTGCTTTAACAGAATTTACTATTACCGCTAACAAAATTGTTAGCGGGTAATTTTTAAAAAGTTGAAAGGAAAATAACCACTAAAGCCATTTTTTGAGTTTAAAGTAAATGTAAGGAGCGACCCCTGCTATTAACATCAACAATAAAGATAATGGATATCCATATTCCCATTTTAACTCAGGCATATTTTCAAAGTTCATACCATATGCTGATGCAACTACTGTTGGCGGTAAAAATACCACAGAAACAACCGAGAAAATCTTAATTATTCTGCTTTGTTCAATATTTATAAAGCTAGTAGCTGCTTGCATTAAAAAGTTAACCTTTTGGAATAATGACTCATTATGGGGTACCAATGATTCAATATCTCGAATAACTTCTCTCGCTTGTTCTAACTGTTCAACAGGCATCTTAGCACGACGAACTAAATAGTTAACCGCACGCTGACTATCCATTAAACAGAGGCGTACTTTCCACGCCGTATCTTCGAGCTCAGCTAAGGAAGTAATCGCTTCATCATAATGCTCTTGAGCGGAACGATCCATAATAATTAAGCTCAATTCTTCTAGCTCACTATAGATATTTTCAATTTGATCGGCTAATTGTTCAACTTTAACTTCAAATAAATCTAATAAAACTTCATACGGATTTCCATCATTCATTCCCTGATAACGAGAACGCATTCGGTATAGTCGAAACGCAGGTAAATCGCGTTCACGCAATGTAAATAAACGTCCATTATGCACGGTAAAAGCGACGGTAGAGTTACCGGCGCGATCTTCTGCATCTTCATAAAAAAAGAAGGAGTGAACATGTAGTCCTTCATTATCTTCGAAAAAACGAGCTGATGCTTCAATATCGTCTAATTCGATACTTGTTGCTAAATTTTGACCTAAATTGGTCAGGATGAATTCACGATCAGCTTCTTCCGGCTCGATCAAGTCAATCCAAGTCGCATTCTTTATATCGCCTTCATTAATTTTTACTAATTGTTTGTTTTTTAATCCAAACGCATTAATCATAAGGCCTCCAGCAGAAAAATGTTTAAGATATGAAATGGGTGGCATTATACTCGTTATAGCCAAAAATTCCTATGTCTAAGCCAATCTTTCTGAATTTTTAAAATTTGGATACAAACTTCCAAATTTAAATTAAATTCGGTGATGTTATTTCAGTCTCATGTTACAATAGCTCAATTATATATCTATGCAATTGTTAGGAGTTTATAATGGCAACCCGAGGAATTAATAAAGTCATTTTAGTTGGTAATTTAGGTCAAGATCCAGAAGTACGTGTCATGTCAACTGGTAATACTGTCGCAAATTTTAATGTTGCTACATCAGAAACTTGGAAAGACAAGCAAACTGGCGAAAATCGAGAAAAAACAGAATGGCATCGAATTGTCGTATTTGGTAAATTAGCTGAAATTACGGGTGAATACATTAAAAAAGGAACACTCGTTTATATTGAAGGGCAACTACAAACTCGTAAATGGCAAGACCAATCAGGTCAAGATCGTTACACTACAGAAGTTGTTATCAACCCTATTGGTGGTGTATTGCAAATTTTAGGTAACCGCCCTAATAATGACTCTTACAATGAAGGTTCAAAAAGTTGGGGACAAAGTGCAAATAATACATCCTCTGCGCCAACTACTCCTGCAGCATCTCGTGCTTCATCAACTGCACCAGCAAGTCAACCAGCTATGCCAGAACCACCAATGGATTTCGATGACGATATTCCATTTTAATCGTTATTTATTCAATTCATTATTATATAGGCGTATAAATTACGCCTTTTTCAAATTGCATTTTTTTACATCGTCTTTTAAAATAACACCCACCTATTGTGACTAGTTTTTCTTATAGCCGGTATTAGAACGATAAAGCTCTGGCGTAACACCTGAAATATTTTTAAACATAGTAATAAAAGCCGATACTGAACTATAACCAACAGAAAACGCGATGTCTTGTATCGATTTTCCTTGTTCTAAAAGCGAAATGCTATATAAAAACCGTAGTCGCTGTCGCCACATACTAAATGACATACCTAATTCTTGCTGGCAACGCCTTGCAAGAGTTCGTTCTGTACTAAAAACTTTTTTAGCCCATTGTGCCAGTGTCTTATTATCAGCAGGATTACGTTCCAACTCATTTAAAATCGGGGCTAAGTATTTATCTTTAGTATTGGGTAGATACATATTATGGTAAGGTTCTGCTGAAATCTGATCAATCAATACTTGCCCTAACCTCAAATCTTGCTCACTTTCTGGTTGTACAATATTTCGGTCAAAAAAGGAATCAATAATAGCTTGGCTAAGCTTACTCAAGTTAAGCAAACAAGTATTTTTAGGCATCGCTTGATAACTATTAATATTAATTGTACGAAACCATGCAAATTTTTTATTAAAACAAGCATGTTCGGTATAAGGTGGAATCCATAATGCGAAACCCGATGGCGCCAAATAACGTTGATCTTTAACCGTTAAAACAAAAATTCCTGACTTTACACAAATAACCTGTCCCCAAGGATGATGATGTGATGAATATTCAGTATCAGCATTGAACGATTCATGATGGAAAAAGAGTAATGGTTTTAGATTAGAAGTAGTTAAAATTGATTGTTTTTTGACATTCATAAATAGTTAAATAGAATAAATTTTGTCTTATATTAGATCATTTTGTCTGATTAAAGAAATATTTATTAAATAAGACAAGATAAACTAGATTTATTTTTCTACTCGTTGATTTATCAAAAAATATATGGCTTATTTATACCCATTTATTGCAGTATTTATTTGGGCAGGCAATGCCGCTATCAATAAATTATCTGTTGGCGTGATTGATCCGGCAGTTATCTCATTTTATCGCTGGCTTCTCGCTCTCATTTTATTAACCCCATTTTTGCTAAAAGGTATTACTAAAAATTTACAGCAAATTTACCCACATGTTTTTAAATTAATGGTGCTAGGTCTACTTGG
The DNA here is from genome assembly GCF_026536845.1 of Gilliamella sp. B3023. Classification (NCBI taxonomy): domain Bacteria; kingdom Pseudomonadati; phylum Pseudomonadota; class Gammaproteobacteria; order Orbales; family Orbaceae; genus Gilliamella; species Gilliamella sp. B3023. The sequence continues at coordinate 28,966 of NZ_JAFNNH010000012.1, read as the reverse complement.
TATGGCTTCATATCAATGCCTGGCTTATTATGCTGCTGCAACTATTAGTGTATTAACTATGGGAATTATTATGTCAATAATTCCATTATTAACCATTATATTAAGCCTATTTATTTTAAAAGTAATACCCACCCAAGGAGTGCTAATTGGTAGTATTTTATCTTTCATGGGATTAATTTGGCTGATTAGTGGAGGTCATCCGTTACTCAAACTTGGTATTGGTAAAGGCGAGATAATGATGTTATTGGCGGCACTATCTTATGCACTTTATGGTGTGTTAACTAAAAAATGGATTATGCCTATAACCAATTGGCAGTCAGTTTATGTCCAAATTATTTTTGGTACATTAGCTTTATTACCCGGTTTTTTATTAAGCAATAATATAACTATAAATTCGGATAATGTTTGGTTGGTCCTTTACGCAGGCATTCCAGCTTCTATAATTGCACCATTTGTTTGGATAATGGGTATAAAAAAACTCGGCGCAAATAAAACTGCCCTCTTCTTAAATTTAACTCCATTTATTACCGCTATAATCTCAATAATATTTTTGCATGAAACACTCTATAGCTACCATATAATTGGTGGAGGTATGTCAATAATTGGCGTGATATTAGCTCAAAACCTAAAATCACCATTATTTAAAAAAGCATCTAATGAAAGTGATTAATTAAGCCGTGTTTAGCAACGATGATATCAATTATCAACTGCTGGTTGATGTATCTTTTTTTTATATTTCATATATACCTAATTAAAACTATTATTATGATTTAGATTCATTTTATTCTGGAAATTATACAAACTGTTGGTTTGATTCTGTTTATACCATTCCATTGACTACCGTTGTATTACTATTAGGTCTATCAGGCGATATGACCAATGAAGATTACCAATCAAAAATGACTTGTATTTATGTCTTTATTATTATGAGTGTGTCGTTTTATTGTGGCCAATTAGTAATGAGTAGATTTGGCATCTCTATTTCTGGATTACGTATCGCTGGCGGAATGATTGTTGGTATCATTGGTTTTAGAATGCTATTTCCTCAACAACCCTCTCACAAAACGTTAGAAGCTGATGAGAAGAAAAAAGAAATTTCAAATAATATTGCATTTGTTCCCCTAGCTATGCCAAGCACCGCTGGCCCAGGAACCATTGCGATGATTATCAGTATGTCTTCAACTGTGAAAAGTGGTGGGTATAACGTATCAACTTGGGTAGTTTATGCATCATCTATTCCATTACTATTATGTATTATTTTATGGTTCTGTATGCGTAACGCAGGCAGCATAATGCGGTTTATGGGAAAAAGTGGCATTGAAGCCACTTCAAAAATTATGGGCTTTTTATTAGTTTGTGTGGGTACACAGTTTATTATAAATGGTGTTAAAGAATTAATTTTAAGCTTTCAAAATATTTGAGGAGCGCTATTTTTTAATATCTATTTTACAGATTTGGAATGTTTTTAATCATTTCAACCCGCATTAAATAATCATATAGTGGTAATAGTTGTTTAAAACCTTTAGCAAGTTTATCCGCTAAGTTACCATCTAATACATCTTCAATATGATTATTGGTTACCATCACGGCAAGATTTTTTCGGTTATACCATGTCGATATTTTTTCATCTTTGATTAAAGGTCTTTTGTAAGACTCACCAACTAATTCAAATGGCTTTTTAACACATCGAATAACTTTTAGAAATTTTTCGGTATCATTTAAAATTTCTTCACGAAATATATCCATAGTCTGTTTCGATGCACAATAATAACCTAATCCATAACGATAACAATCTGGACTGATTTCAAAAAAATAGGCTGGCGCCTCTTTCCAATCACGATTTGGGCGTTTGAAAGTTAACCATAGTCGACTACGATATAACGATTTGTCTTTTGAGAATCGAGTATCACGATGAATACGAGATATGGTTTTACCAATAGCGGGACGCGTTTCAAACCACTCATCAATTTTTAGCATAGCTGGCGTTAACTGCTCAACTAATAATCTAAAAGGTTTTACTAAATCATTATCATAAATAGCTCGGTGCTCATCAAACCAAGCCTTACTATTATTAATCCATGCATCTTGTAAAAAGTTTAATCCTGCCTGAGTAAAACCTGTAAACGTTGCCATCATCTACTCCTTAAATAATGTTCTTACTTTTTCTAAATCTTCTTGAGTATCGACACCAATTGCTGGAGGTTGTTTAGCTACAGCGACATGAATTTTTTCACCATACCAAAGTACACGCAGTTGTTCTAGCATTTCAATTGACTCTAATGCCGAAGGTGCCCATTTTATATACTGCCTAATAAAACCAGCTCGATAAGCATAAATTCCTATATGACGTAAATAAAAATCGCCAATTTGATCTACCTTACCTTGCTCATTTAAATTAGCAAAACGGTCTCGCTCCCAAGGAATAGTCGCTCTTGAAAAATAAAGTGCATAACCATCTTTATCTGTCACGACTTTTACTGCTCCCGTATTGAACGCCTCTTCAACGCTATCAATAGGAACAGCTAACGTTGCCATGCCAGTTTTGAATTTCACTAGATTTTCGGCTACCTGATCAATAATAATTGGGGGAATCAAAGGCTCATCACCTTGAACATTAACGATAACTTCATCATCAGCAAATTTGTAACTATCAATTACTTCCGCTAACCGTTCTGTACCGGAATTATGCTTATCGCTAGTGAGAATTACTTCACCATTATAGCTTTTGACTACATCAAATACTTGTTGGTTATCCGTTGCAATGATTACTCGATTAGCTGACGATTTTTTAGCCTGCTCCATAACTCGAATTATCATTGGTTTGCCATGAATATCTGCAAGCGGTTTTCCTGGCAAACGACTTGAAGCATATCTTGCAGGAATAATTACCGTAAAACTCATAAAATTACCTCTAAACTTTTTTATTCTTTATCACAATGAGATCGAACTAATTGCTTTGCTTCGCTTGCTAATAAAACCGGAATACCATCTTTAATCGGGTAAACCAGCCGATCTTTTTGGCAAATTAATTGTTGATTTTGCTTATCATACTCCAATTGACCATGGCATATAGGACAAGCAATAGCGCTTAATAGAATCATTTTTTTTCTCTTAGTGATTTTTTTTCTTCTAACAGTGAATAAATCTTTTCAATAGCTTGATTTGGTATTACTGCATCAATGGGTAAATACCACCAGTTAGGTAATGCAAATTGACGACATTTTACTGCATCTTTTTCAGTCATTAAAAGTGTTTGATTATTTTCCACTACTTTTTCTAATAACGGAAGCGTAAAATTTTGGTGATCAGCAAAAGATTCTGTATGAACTAAATCAGCTTTCATTTTAATTAGCATATCAAAAAAACGCTTTGGATTACTGATACCTGCAATTGCACAAATATGATGAAGTGATGACAATTCACATTGTTGGTTAGTTAAGAGATTTACTACATGACCAGGTAATAATTGCATGGTGAAGGTTTTATCTGGAAATTGATTTACTATATCACCTGTACTATCGCCATTGATAATAATTAAATCAACCGATTTTAATCTTTCTCTTCTTTCTCGCATAGGTCCAGCCGGTATCCACCAACCATTACCAAATTGGCGTTTCCCATCTACCACAACAATTTCAATATCACGAGCTAACGCATAATGCTGTAGACCATCATCGGTTAAAATCACATCCAATTTATAAGATTCTAATAACGCTTTAACTGCGTCAACTCGTTTTGGCGCGACTGCTACCGGTATATGGGTTCGCTGAAAAATTAATACAGGCTCGTCACCAGCTTGTTCAGTTCCAGTATGTTCATCTAAGATTAATGGATAGTGATCAGATTTTCCACCATAACCTCGCGAAACTAATCCTACTTTTAGCCCTTTAGATTTCAACGCCTCAATTAAACTAATGGCAAGTGGCGTTTTACCATTACCACCCGCCGATAAATTTCCAATAACAATAACTGGAACAGGAGACTGCCATGATTTTAATACACCAAGTTTGTATAGTTGACGACGAACGGAAGCAATAAATCCATATAATAATGAAAATGGCAGTAGCAACCAAAATGATTTATTTTTACCATACCACAGTTTTTCAATCATCATATCGCCTGCTATTTTCAATCATTTTTAAACCTTTAGTGACCCTATTTAAAGTACTTCCCTTATTTTACTCATAAAACGGTAAACTACCAAACCAATCATGATACCATCTTGGATTTGTGTCATGTCGCAACGTTTTTTGCTGCCATGAAGTAGGATAAAAAAACAGACTTATTTGCCCCTCTCTTCCTGTAACAAAATAATTAATATTTAACTCTTTATAACGAGCAGTGATTTTATTTGAAGGGAGTTGCCAAGGGTTATAACGTGAGGTTGAAGTTAATGCATTAACTGGATTAACATAGTTTAAAAATGGATAACTTGACGAAGTATTACTACCATGATGTGGAGTTTGTAATATTGTTGAAGATAGATTTTTCTTATATTGCATAACTAAATCATACTCTTGCCTTCGTTCTAAATCACCGGTTAACAGCACTGAAAATCGACCATCAGTAAGTTGTATTACACACGAATCAGCATTTTCCGTGTTATCAACTAATTTAGTCGGCCATAGCACTTTAAGATTTAAGTGCTTCCAATAAAAATTATGCTTGGCTAAGCAATTATAATCATTGCGTAAATTTAAAGATGAACTCATAAGCCAGGCATTGGGATAACGTTGTTGTAAATAGGATAATCCTCCAATATGATCATTGTGACTATGGCTAATAATAATTCCTTCAAGCTGGAGGTTATGCCATTGCAGAAAAGGAGTAATAATTTGCTCTGCTGCTGAGCTGTTTTCCCATTTTGCACCCGTATCATATAAAATAGCTGATTGACCATTGTGAATTACAATAGCAAGACCATGCCCAACATCTAGCATATCCATTCGCCAAAGATAATCTGGTTGTTTATAGAAAGGAGAAAAAGCCAGCGTCAAAATAATGAAAAGTGTAAAACTAAACCTTCGCCAAACTGCTGCTCTTATTATTATAAAGGCTAACCAACCAATAAAGCTTAGAAAGTAAAAATCCATTGAGATAGTTAACCACATATAATTTAGACAATCTAAACAATGAAATAACCATTCAAGCGAATATTGGGCAACAAACCAAAACCATAAAGCAAGATAAAAACAGTTGATTAAACTAAATACTAGTCCCAGTAAAATTGCTGGGAAAGTAATTAGAGAGATAATAGGAATAGCAATCAAGTTAGCAACCAGTGAAACAACGCTTATACCATGAAAAACATACAATTGGATTGGTAGAAGTAATAGTGTCAAACCAAATTGTAAATGTAATAATCTAAATAAATACCACCGTTTTTTATTTTTCATCGCGTTAGGTAGTGGTAACCAATCAAACAAAAAAATTAAACTAACAACAGCATAGCAAGACAACCAAAAACTTTCGGACAATATCATTAACGGATCAATAATTAATAGTAATGCAATAATACGATTAACTTTTTGCCATGCACTTATTTGATTATTCTTATAACGCAAATATATCCAAATCGATAAAGCAAAAATCGCTCGTAATGCTGGTGGATTAAAGCCGGTTAACCACGTATAACCAATACTGCACAACCAACCTACTATAATCGGTAGGAAGAAATAAATATAACGTTGTGGTAAGCAAAAAACGAATCCTTTAGTTATTCCAAAGCAAATATAAAAGACTAATAGAATATGCATTCCAGAAATAGCCATTAAGTGAGCAACACCTGTTTGCATCATTGTTATTCGATTATGAGTTTCAAGTTGTGAGCGATCACCAAAACCAAGTGCTAATAAAATATCTCGATAACTAAATAAATTAATATAAGGTAGGCATTTATCTGCAATGAGTTGTCGAAAATTAGATTTATCCTCGATTAGAACTGATTTGATGACTTTGGCTTTTAATAAAGATTTATTGGCTATCGCAAATCGTTGTTTATCAAATCCTCCTTCATTTAAATAACTATGGACTACTTTAGTTTTTATGGTTAATTGCCATATTTGTCCAGCTTTTATTAATTCGGGTTGTTCCCAAAGGATAATGATGGGTATGGGTGAAGGCAAAGATTGATCTGAAATATTGGTAATTGAAAATTTTACATAATGGGGAGTCATGGTTTGAATTTTAGCAGGAGCCTGTGTATTAATACTTTCAACTTTTGCCGTTATTGCTAATGTTTGGTCAATATAAGGTTCAATTGAATTGAGATATTGCTTTGCTATAGCGGTCGACCAGAGAAAGCTTAATCCAAGGATGATGATAAAAGTAAAATAACGTTGAAATTTAGCCGCTAAAAGAATCAGTATAAAAGCTAAAATATACCAATCTTGATCATTGGGTAACGATGGTAAAAAAATTAATGGAATACTACCTAATGAAATTGCTATTGCCATTAAATCTATTGAACACCGCATCAACTTCTACTTCTTATATTGACTAAACAGCCAATCTAACATGCTCAGACTTTTTTGAAGTTAATTTATAATTAATATTAGATCTCTATTCCAATTTACAGATAACTCTTTCACTTTTTATATTAAAGAAAATGATTTATTCAATAACAAAAAAGCCTTTGATTTTACTCAAAGGCTTTTTTTAATTAACTAAATTTAATTATGCTTTAGCTGCATTATTTACGCGTTCACGTAGCTCTTTCCCTGGTTTGAAATGAGGAATATATTTGTGTTTAACTTCAACATTTCCACCTGTTCTAGGATTTCTTGCTTTACGTGGAGCACGATAATTTAAGCTGAAACTACCAAAACCGCGGATTTCCACACGATCGTTAGTCTCCATCGCTAATGCGATTTGCTCAATAATATCTCTAACAGCATCATCAACCAGTTGCACAGGAAGGTGTGCCCGCCAGTTGACTATTTTTTCAGCTAAATCGGATCTGTTCATGGTCACTCCTAATTTAATTTATGTAGTATATAATTTATTCATTTTATACCACAAAAGAAAAAGAGGGCAAGCCCTCTTTACTCTTTCAATAGATATTTTTTACTCAGTTTTTGACGCAGCTTTGAATGCTTCAGCCATTGCGTTAGTAAATGACGCATCTTCTTGAGGTGCAGTATTATTTACAGCAGCAAGTGCTTCTTTCTCATCAGCTTCATCTTTAGCACGGATAGATAAAGAAATTGCACGAGTTTTACGATCGATATTTACAATCTTCGCTTCAACTTCATCACCAACGTTCAATGCAGTAGTTGCATCTTCAACACGTTCACGAGCAATATCTTGTGCTTTTAAGTAACCTTCGATACCTTCAGCAATTTCGATTGTTGCACCTTTAGCATCAACAGCGGTAACTTTACCTTTAACAATTGATCCTTTTTTGAAGTTAGATGCAAAACTGCTGAATGGATCGTCTTCAAGTTGTTTGATACCTAATGAGATACGTTCACGCTCAGCATCAACTTGTAAAACAACGGCTTCAATATCATCACCTTTCTTATAAGCTTTAACTGCTTCTTCACCTGGCATATTCCAAGAAATATCAGAAAGATGAACTAAACCATCAATACCACCGTCTAAACCAATGAAGATACCAAAGTCAGTGATTGATTTGATCTTACCGCTAACTTTATCACCTTTATTGTGTGCTTCAGCAAATTGTAACCATGGATTTGGTTTACATTGTTTAAGACCAAGAGAAATACGACGACGTTCTTCATCAATTTCAAGAACAACAACTTCAACTTCATCACCTAAGCTAACCACTTTAGATGGGTGAATGTTTTTGTTAGTCCAATCCATTTCAGAAACGTGAACTAAACCTTCAACGCCAGTTTCGATTTCTACGAAACAACCGTAATCAGTTAAGTTAGTTACTTTACCAGTTACTTTAGTACCTTCTGGGTAACGTTTAGCGATTGAAACCCATGGATCTTCGCCTAATTGTTTTAAGCCAAGAGAAACACGTGAACGATCTTTATCGAATTTAAGAACTTTAACAAGTAATTCTTGACCAACTTCAACCACTTCACTTGGGTGTTTAACACGTTTCCAAGCCATATCAGTAATATGAAGTAAACCATCAACCCCACCAAGATCAACGAATGCACCGTAATCAGTAAGATTTTTGATGATACCTTTAACTTCAGAACCTTCTTGTAGATTTTCAAGAAGTTGTTCTCTTTCTGCGCTATTTTCAGATTCAATTACTGCACGACGAGAAACAACTACGTTGTTGCGTTTTTGATCTAATTTAATAACTTTTAATTCGATTTCTCTATTTTCAATATGAGAAGTATCGCGTAATGGACGAACATCAACAAGCGAACCAGGTAGGAACGCACGAACGCCATTAAGATCAACCGTAAAGCCACCTTTAACTTTACCATTGATAACACCTAAAACGGTTGCAGCATCTTCAACTGCTTTCTCTAATGTTAGCCACGCTTCATGACGTTTAGCTTTTTCACGAGATAAAATTGTTTCACCAAAGCCATCTTCAATTGAGTCAAGAACAACGTCAACAACGTCGCCAACTTGAACTTCTAATTCGCCTTGGGCATTTTTAAACTGCTCTACTGGAATTGCTGATTCAGATTTTAAACCAGCATCAACTAAAACAACATCTTTGTCGATTGCAACGACAGTACCACGGATCATATTACCAGAACGAGTGTCTAGTTGATTTAAAGACTCTTCAAAGAGTTGAGCAAAAGATTCAGTCATATTTTATTTACTTTAAGTTTAATTTAACGTCCACATTACTTCATGTCTTGTGGGGTTGTTTACGATACTCCACTCATCCTTGTAATGGAGCTTGGTTCACGCCAAAGTTTAAATATAAACTTACAGCGCAAGTTTTTCTTTAATATACATAACAGATTGATTAAAAACATCTTGAATTGAAAGCGATGTTGTATCAATTATTAGTGCATCAACCGCAGGCTTTAATGGCGCAACAACTCGATTACGATCTCGTTCATCTCGCGCGGTTATCTCCTGCAAAATTTCGGCGAATTTAGCATGAATTTGCTTATCTTGCAACTGTTTCATTCTTCTTTCTGCCCTTGATTGTGCACTAGCATCAAGAAATAGTTTAACTGGGGCATCAGTAAATACCACTGTCCCCATATCACGACCATCAGCAACTAGCCCTGGCAACTGTCTAAAGTCACGTTGTCGCTGTAATAAAGCAACTCTAACTTCATTTATTGACGCAACTTTTGAAGCGGCTCCACCAGTCTCTTCTGTTCTTATCTCGCGAGAAACATCCACATCATCTAACAAAACTTTCACATCATCACTACTGGTATCAAACGTAAGCGGCAGGTTAAGAGCCAATGTTGCTAATTGTTTAGCATCATCTAATGCAATATTTTGTTTCAAAGCAGCAAGTGCAAGCACACGATAAATTGCACCAGAATCTAAAAGGTGCCACTTAAAATGATTCGCTAATGCTTGACACAAAGTGCCCTTGCCAACTCCACTTGGTCCATCAACAGCAATAACCGGAATATTTTTAGTCATGTTATATTTCGCTTAATCGTTTAAATTGTTCAAAATAATCAGGAAAGGTTTTCATTGTGCATTTTGGGTCTAAAATTGTGACTGGAGTATCAGACAGTGCAACTAATGAAAAACACATTGCCATACGATGGTCATTGTAAGTTTTAATATCAGCATGATTTAATTTAATTGGAGGAATAATTGTAATATAGTCATCCCCTTCCTCAACGGTCGCACCTACTTTACGTAGCTCGGTTGCCATTGCTGATAAGCGATCCGTTTCTTTAACACGCCAATTGTAAATATTTCGAATAGTCGTTGGACCTTTAGCGAATAACGCAGTAGTTGCAATGGTCATTGCTGCATCAGGTATATGGTTCATATCCATATCAATGCCATTTAATTCATTGCGAGTACATTCAATATAATCATCAGCCCAAGTGATTTTAGCGCCCATCTTTTCAAGCACATGTGCAAATTGGGTATCGCCTTGTAAACTCTTTTTACCAATACCTGTTACGCGAACAGTGCCACCTTTGATTGCCGCAGCAGCTAAAAAATAAGAGGCTGAAGAGGCATCACCCTCAACCAAATAATGGCCTGGTGATTGATAAGTTTGATTAGCTTTAATGATAAATTTTTGATATTTTTCATTAATAACCGAAACACCAAACATCTCCATCATTTTTATCGTGATATCAATATAAGGTTTAGAAACCAGATCACCAATAATAGTAATTTCAGTATCGTTGGCAGCTAGCGGTGCAGCCATTAAAAGTGCGGTTAAGAACTGACTTGATACCGAACCATTTACCTCAATCTTTCCACCGGTAAAACCACCATGGATATGTAATGGAGGATAACCTTCGTTTTCAAGATAATCAATCTTAGCCCCACCTTGACGCAAAGCATCAACCAAATGGCCAATTGGACGCTCTTTCATACGAGGTTCGCCGGTTAATACAATATTGTTATCAGCTAAACACAACGCAGCGGCTAATGGACGCATAGCGGTCCCAGCATTACCTAAAAATAGCTCTAATGGATGAGTAGAGTGTAATTTGCCACCTACTCCTTCAATATCACAAATTGTTCGATCACTTGATAATTGATATTTAATATCCAAAGCTTTTAAAGCATCAAGCATATAGCGCACATCGTCACTATCAAGTAAATTAGTTAATCGTGTTTTACCATTGCTAAGTGCAGACAAAAGTAAGGCACGATTTGAAACACTTTTAGAACCAGGTAGGTTAATCGTACCACTAAATTTTTTTATCGGTTGTAATGTTAAAGATAACATAGTAACTCTCTTTAATAATTTCAATATTCTTTAGAATTTATCTAAGGTGGCTTTCAATAAATTTATCGCTTGCTGATCTTTGGCACTATCTTGCCACAATTTATCAAATAAATGACGATAACGCTTAATCGCATCTTCTGATGAAGTTATTGAGGCGATACCCGTTGTAATATTAGGTAACTCACCTAATCTAAACGGGCTCATAGCTAAAGCTAACGCATTATCATTTTGATAAAATATTTGGAAAGCAATAGATGGAATAGCTTGCTCAGTAATAGCAATTGTTGGTGCATAAGCTTGATCTTCAATTAATTCGATTAAATGATAGACCTCCTTGCGCGCCAACAACATTCTTTCAGACTTTTTACCCGGCGAAATAGTCAGATTGCCAACTAAGCCGATATGCAAAAACCGTTCAACATTACGTAAGCTAATTAAATTAATTACTTTAGGGACAGATTGATAAAACTGAGTTTTGCGATCATGTAAAATAGATAAAGAAGTCGCATATCTTTCAGCCTCAATATTATCACTCGATTCTCTTAACATCATCCCTAAATGAGACAAATAATCAGGCGAAGTTAAAAGAAAAGAAAAGGGATCGAAATGAGAAAAGATATGAGTGGACTGCTCTTCGAGTTGACGCATACGCTCAAAAAAACCATCACCACTTGAATAATATTCTGTATCAATGCCAAGTAAACTAGCAAATGACGTATCTAACAAAGAAGCTAATCGTTCAAGCGTTTCTATTTTAACGATTTCGCCTTTTTCTAAACGGTAAACCGCAGCTCTTGAGATCCTAAGACTTTCAGCAACCTCTTCAGCCCTAAGAGAGGCAGCGATACGATAAGCTCGTAACCGCTGTCCGATAGCAAAATAATCAGTCGATCCAGTAATCATAATTTACTCAAACTATTGGGATTTCGGCAGTGTACCATATGATAAGTACAATGCCAATTTAATGTAATGATATTTCAGATCGAATCTATGTTTAAGAATATTATTTTAACAATTCGTCTTGTAACGATGATGCATTTTTGAACTCAGTATAATTGGTAATCGCTTCAGGTTGTTTTTTACCTTCCTCAGGCTGACCTAATACTTGCGATGCTATTACCAAACCTTTTTGTTCAATAACTGCACTTTTATAAAATTCAATTAAATCCTCTTTAGTGAGTTTCTTAAGTAACTCTATTTTTTTATCACGCGAATCGAATTGGAAACGAGATAAGCGATAGTCTGATCTCAAACGATCAAACTCTTCATCTAAAGATTGTGGTGGCATTGTCTGCTCTTCGATGATACTTCTCTTATACTCCTCAACATCATCATTAGATAATGCTTCTAGTTTAGTTAACATTGTTGGATAAAACGCTTGGTAACGTTTTAATAAATAAGCAGGATCATATTGATTACTTTGAACAGCAAACCCAAGTCCTACTGATTCACTTATGTATGATGGAAAAACACCAACCAGATAACCTAATTGTTCATTGCTACGCAGTTGATCAAAAAACCAAGAATACATAATGTTAGCTAAAGTATATCCAACTATTTGACTCTTAGTGGAATCATAATTGATTGGAAAATAGGTCATTAACAACGCATTATCTGTGCTTTTTGCTTGTTGGGTTATTCTAGCTGTAAAGGCAGTTTTAATTTTAATATCATCTAATGGTGTAAATTCAACATCACGCTTTAAAGTCTTTTGAATGGCATGATAAAGATCTAATGAATCTTCATTTGAGATATTACCCAAACTAATCATATAAGGAACTGATTGAGTCATCAAACTATCGCGATAAGCTTGAACATCACTTACAGTGATATTATTGGTAATTTGTCGTCTTTCACTTCGTTCATAATAGTGAGGCATTTTTGATAAAGCGAGAACTGGCTCTGACGCTAGACGTACACTTTCAAAATGGTCAGCCCCATCAAGTCGTTGAAGATACCATGATTTAGCTAATTGTAAATTTTGCTCATCAATGGTCACTTGTCGATAACTATTAAGAATGGCTAAAACCATATCTGGTAAATGTTGATTAAAACCATTAGCGGTTATCATTAGACCATTATCAAGACCCGTTGATAGTGACATTCCAGCATTACCTGCTTGAAATTGTAATTGCGTCAAATCTCGACTTACAATGTAATCAAGTAACTCAAAAGAAACTGACGATTTTGCATCTTTAAACGCCTGATTATTGCGTAAAGAAACAGCAATTACAGCCTTAGGATCGTGACTAAAATGACGACTAACAAAATGGATATGATTACCACGTTTACTAAATGTCGCGGGTTGAATCTGATCATTATTTTGTCTGACAATATTAAAATTGTCAGGAATATAAGGATTTAGCTCAGGCAAACTAAACGAAAACGCTTTACCTAAATCGGTCCAAGTTGTTTTTAATTCATCAGTAATATTATCAACTTTATAAGGTGCATTAAGAAAATAGGCCGTTTTATCTGTAGTTTGATTTGGGGCAATTAACCACACACGAGCATTTTCTGGAGTAAAACTTTTGATTCGATTGATAACCGCATCTTTATTCAAATGTTCAGCAACATAATCAGAATCTAATACATTTTTAACTGGATAAAGAAGCATCTGATCAGATAACCATTCTACATAAGACATATCACGGTTAACATCTTTATACTTAAAGGATAAAGCAAAGACCTTTTTTATCTCATCATAATACGCATCAGAAATACCTTGCTTCTCAATTAATTGTAAATAATTAAAAATCGCAGCAATAACCTTATCTTTCTGAGCTAAGCCTTCATCGGTTAAAATAACATTAATATTAAATGTGCCACTATTACCATAATATTTACTATCACTAGTGGCTTGAATGGCTTCAACTAAGCCCTGTTTTTGTAGCTGATCAGCTAACGTATTTTTACTATTATTACTGATTAGATAAATAAGGTACTCATTAGTCTTATCAGAAAATTTGTCGATATCATTTTCAATCGGAAATTTTAACGACAACATTTTTCTAGGTTGTGCTGGTATCATAGTAATTTCTTTACCAGTAAACTCCTGAGTAACAGCTTGTTGAGTAATTGGCGAAACAGTTATATTTTTATTAGGAATTTGACCATAAGTAGATTCAGCCAACGCTTCTAAATTTTTGATCGGTTGATTACTATAAATAACCCCAACCATAATATTAGCTGAATAATATTTATCATGAAAATTAACCAATGCATCTTGCAATTTACTATTATCTTTATCACGTAAAGTTTCTAAATTCCCACCAGAAAATTGTGATGCCGGATGATCCGGATTAATCGTCTCAGCGTCAACCTGCTGAATTCGAAAACCATCACTAGAGCGGTATAACGTCATCTCAGCATTAACAGCATTACGTTCTTTATCAGCAAATTTAGGATCAAAAATTGGCTCAGCAATGGCATCGGCTAAATAATCTAACGCCTTATCAATTACACTATTTTCAACTTCAAAGAAAAATGCGGTGCGATTACCGCTAGTTGTCGCATTGTAGTTACCAGCATGTCGAGCCAAAAATTCTGTAAAACTTGATGGTTGTGGATATTTTTTCGAACCCATTAACACCATATGTTCTGTGTAATGGGCTAAGCCTTGTTGAAGGGCTGGATCATATAATGAACCAACAGGCAATGCGATAGAGCCGAGTGATTTGGTTGCCTTAGGATCGGAAACTAATAACACACGCATTTTATTATCAAGTTCAATCACTTCATATTGACGATCATCTCGTTCGCTTTGGTGAACTTTATCTAATAAAACAGAATGATCATGCTTATTTTCAATAGCAAATGAATTGTTAAAAGAAAAAAGAGTTAATGCAGTAAAAAATAGTGTTCTTGTTTTCATATTATTCATAGAATTCTTTCCAAATAAGCGTTCATTATATTCCGAATTAATAAATAAAACGATTAAAAACCAACAATAAAAGGACATATGTCAAATTTCAAAAAACATACTTAATTTTTATATGTATTTTATTATCTGTTTCATATATAATTCGGCCCAATACGTTTATCGTATTAATCTAGTAAAAATACGTTAGACGCTACTCAGTCCCAAACTTTCCCAAATTTGTCGATTTTATCGACGCATAAAGATACACATTAGTTTTTGATATTTAGAAATAATTTAATGGATTAAGGTAATTATATGTACTATAAGTTTGTCTTAATTGTCAGTATTTTGTTTTGCAGTTATCAAACAGTCGCAACCACAAATAGAGATAATGATGCAATAAAAGCAGATCAATTATTAAAAGAAAGTATTGATGCGAAAAAAACACAAAATTTTGAATTAGCAATATCAAAATTAATAAAAGCGAATCAACTACAGCCAAATAATTCCGATATTCTTGTCCAACTAGGTTTCAATTATTACGCACTAACTCAGTTAGAACAAGCAAAAAAATCGTTTGAATCCGCACTTGATATCGCCCCCAATTACGTAGATGCGCAATATGGTTTAGTTAGTGTTGTTTTAGCAAAAGATCCTAACCATCCCGAAAAAGCCAAATTGTTGCTTGATAAGTATTTAAATCTAACACCTAATGACGAACAATTACTGTCCCTACAGGCAAACATTGATAACATAAAAAAAAATACACATTACTGGAATATTGTTCTATCTGGCACACATAGTCGATTATCTAAATCTTTGCCGAATTGGAATGAAGTGGATTTAGCACTATCTTATAGGCTATCACAGCAAAATACCATAACCGGCCATTTTACCCAAGCAAACCGTTTTCATAGCAACGACCAAAAAATAGGCCTCACTTATTGGCACACATTCAACAATAAAGCGTATGGTTATCTATCAGGTTCTGTCGCCACATCTAAAAAATTTTACGCAACATATACAATAACAACCGGTGGGGATTATCAATTATTTTCCCCGTATAATGATCAAATAAATTCATTCCATATCACCCTCGATGCAAAGTTGGACCACTATAACGATGGCAACATTAAAACTATTTCACCGGGTATTGAACAATTTTTCTTTAATGATCGTTTATCCATAGCAGGTAAATGGTACAACACATTTGATCAAGACAACCATCATATGAGTGGTTATTTATTTAAAACCACCATATCACCTACAGAAGAATTACATCTATTTGCAGGATACGCAAATAGTCAAGAAACATCCGACCGTTCGATAAAATTTAATCGTTCATTAATTAAAGTCAAATCTCATTTTATTGGATTGTCATATGACATATCTAATTCAATAACTGGGTTTGTAAACTATAATAATGAAGAAAGAGTTCAAACCAACCACAGCCGTAAGTTATATACTAAAAAAACACTAGGATGTGGAATAAAATGGACATTCTAACTCGATACTTAAATTTATATAATGCCTGTTTCATTTTTATTAGCTTTATTGTATTGATAGTAACCATTGCAATTTACATCAAACGTGAAATTCAATTTAGAAGACATAAGAAATTAAAATTGCAATTGCTAAAAATTTACAAAAAAGCATTGAAAACAGGTGATGAATCTTATTTTAAGCAAGAGATAACAAAAAAATTATCGCTAAATTGCGTAGCAATAATTGCTGCTTATTTTTTCGAGAAACATCGCGAAAAACATATTTTAACTTATTTTGATCTGGAACCATTCCAAAATAAACTTAGGTTACTATTAAAAAAAGGCACAATAAAACAGAAAATTGATGCAGCTAACATGTTAGCATATTATCCTTGCGAAAAAACGAATCAAGCGTTAATTCAGGCTTGTAACAGTTCTCGCCAAGAAGTCGCCATTGCTGCAGCATTGAGTCTAGTTAAAAACGCTTCAGGTATTTCGATAATTCAGATAATGATTACGCTATTTAACAAGATACCGCAAAAAGGCGTATTTTGCTTTTTTAGGCTTTTACCTTCTAATAAATTTCTAGAGCTTGAATCGCTAATCAATTGTGAAAATTTTAGCAATCACAATAGTCAATTTTTTACTATCTTAAAAAAAATTTCTAAGAACTACATTATCCCCTATCTTATTCTTGCAAAAGAAGATGAGCGTACTTATATGCAAACTTTTTTTGAAAATTTACTGGAACTTCAAACAACACCACAAGGGATTATACACAGTTGTTATCTTCTTAATTTCATTAATGAAGAATGTTACATAAAGAAATCATTAAGCATTGAAAAACTAATAACAGAACATTTTGATTTAAAAAGCAAACTATTTATCGATAAAAATTAAATAATTATTAAAGCAAGAGATGTGGGTAAAACAATGAGTGATTATATAAACAACATAATGATGTTTGGTGTTAAATTCTTAGTTATAACGATAATGCTAATTGGATTAGTGCAAATATTCATCTATTTTGTGCAGCTACTAGTAACAATTTATGTGTTACTCAAAAATCCGAACAAAGAGAGAAAGATCCAGACCGAAAATGATGGTATTTCACATCCAATTACAATCATTTTACCAGCTTATAATGAAAGTGTAACTATAATTGATAGTATCGAATCAACATTAGCGACTCATTACCCTAATGTTGAAATGATAGTTGTAAATGATGGCTCAACAGACAACACTTTTTCAAAAGTGAAAGAATACTTTGATTTACAACCTATTGCGCATCACTTAAATGAACGTAATCAACTCTCTCATGCTAAAATAAGAGATGTTTATGTATCAAAAAAAGATAGCCGGCTTCGAGTTATCGATAAAGAAAATGGTGGCAAAGCAGACGCACATAATGCAGCAATTAATTTAAGTAATTCCCCAATTATCTGTCTTATAGATGCTGATTCAATTTTAGCACCTGATGCCATTAACAAAGCTGTAGTCCCTCTAATTGATGACCCAAAAACAGTTGCAGTAGGTGGAGCTGTGCGAGTTGCTAATAGTTGTTCTATTAGAAATGGAATAATATCTAAAATCAATTTATCTAAAAGATTCATCGTACAAATTCAAATTCTTGAATATATGAGAGTATTTCTCTTGGCAAAAATTGCTTGGAATCATTTTAATACTTTACCGATAATTTCAGGTGCATTTGGTTTATTTAGACGAGATTTTGCAATAAAGGTCGGTGGTTTTTGTGTCGGTTCTGTTGGTGAAGACTATGATATCACTCTAAAATTGCACAAATATATTTATGACTCTAATGTTGATTACAAAATTGATTATGTACCAACCGCCATATGTTGGACCCAAGTGCCTGAAAAATGGAAGGTATTAAAAAACCAACGTATACGATGGCATATTGGCGCACTACAAACTTTTATAAATTTTAAGTCGTTAACGTTTAAACTAAAATATAAAAAGTTAAGCCTTATGCTATTACCTTTTTCAATATTAACCGATATTTTAGGTCCAATTGCTGAACTGCTAGGTTACTTTTTAATACCGCTTATTTGGTCTCTTGACATGATAGATAGCAACGTAATGTTATCTTATTTTTTAATTGTTTTTGGATACAATAGCCTTATAAGTGCTTTTGCTATAGCGATTGATGGTGTGCTATTATCAGGTTTAGATAAAACTAGATATCTACTAAAACTATTTATTACTGCATTACTAGATAACTTTGGTTATCGACAGTTATACCTATATTGGAAGCTTAAAGGCTATGCTAGATTAATAAAAGGCAATTTATCTTGGGGAAAAATGGAGAGGGTAAAATTTGACAAATAAACTTAAAATCATCTATTTATTATTTGTGATAAGTTTTATGAGTCCTGCAACATTTGCTGAAAATTTAGCATTAAATATTAGCTCCATCAATTTAAAACATTGGTATTACTTAAGTACTCATGAAATCAAAAAAAGTGCTACCTTACTATTAAAGCTACTTGAAAAAAAAGATTTCATAAACACTAATTCGGTGCTTAAAAATGCCAATGTCTATTCAAATATTAATCAATTAAATGCGGATAAGATGAAGTCAAATTATACCTCTTTGCCCAATCAATATAGATCCGATATCAATATTTCGATGTGGAATTGGCATACTGAAAATTGGATTCATTCACCAAGTCAATTTCTGACTAAACTAAAACAAAAAGGTATTAATCAAGTTTATCTCCAATTGAATATTGTAAATGGGCATATTCAAAATCAAGATAAGCTATTTCAGCTACTTGATATCGCAGCTAAAAAGAAAATGAGCATTATTGCTGTTGAAGGGGCACCTGATATGATTACTGATTCGGGTTTAAAAAATGCCATTGAACGCAATAAAGTCATTAAAAAGTTATGCCAAATACACAATCCTTGTCTTGCGGGAATTCAATATGATATTGAACCATACTTATTGGCTGAATATGCACAAAATAAAAGTCACATTTGGCAAAGATGGAATAATGCAATAAAAACATTAAGTGAAACTTGGCATGATAAAATTGAAATAGTCTTGCCTTTTTGGTTACTTGATATAGAAGACGGAAAAAATATAGTCGAAAAGACACTACCATATAGCTCAAAATTAATTATTATGGCTTATCGCACAAAGTTAGCACAAATTTATACGATTAGTTCTCAATGGCTAACTTGGGGAGAGCTCAACAATAAAAAAATTGTTATCGCTCTTGAAAGCAGCATTATTGAAGATGAAACATCAGAAAATTACAATCAATATCCACAAAGTGACGAATCACAAACCACAAGCTTAAATCAATCTATTAGCTTTATGGGGGAAGAAAAAAAATTATTTAGCACGATTAACCAGCTATCAACCTATTTTTCTCAATGGTCATCATTTGAACGATTTGCTTTGAATGGTTTGGAAAGTAAATAAAAGAGACAGAGTCTCTTTTATTATATAGCATATTAATGTTCGCGAGTTTTTCTGAACTCAACATCCGGATAACGTTCTTGGGTTAAATTTAGATTAACCATACTTGGTGCAATATAAGAAAGATTATCACCACCATCTAAAGCCAAATTCTGTTCACATTTGCGTTTAAAGTCTTCAAGTTTCTTAGCATCGCTACACTCAACCCAACGCGCAGTGGTGACGTTTACTGGCTCATAAATTGCTTCAACGTTATATTCAGATTTCAAACGGGCAACCACCACATCAAACTGTAACACCCCAACTGCCCCAACAATTAAATCATTATTAGCAATTGGTCGGAATACTTGAACAGCCCCTTCTTCTGAAAGCTGAACTAAACCTTTTAACAATTGTTTTTGTTTAAGTGGATCTTTTAAACGAATTCGACGGAATAATTCCGGTGCAAAGTTAGGAATACCAGTAAATTTAAGATCTTCACCTTGGGTAAACGTATCACCAATTTGAATCGTACCGTGATTATGCAAACCAATAATATCACCAGCATAAGCTTGCTCAACATGATCACGATCGCCTGCCATAAAGGTTAATGCATCAGAAATATTAACATCTTTAGCAATACGAACATGGCGTAACTTCATACCTTTTTCATATTTACCTGAAACAATGCGCATAAATGCAACACGGTCTCGGTGTTTAGGATCCATATTTGCTTGGATCTTAAATACAAAACCGGTAAATTTTTCTTCGCTTGCTTCAACTTCTCGTTTATCTGTTTGCCGAGGCTGTGGTGCTGGCGCCCAAGCGGTTAGACCATCAAGCATATGATCTACACCAAAATTACCCAACGCAGTACCAAAAAACACAGGCGTTAAATCACCAGACAAAAATGCATCTAAATCAAACTCATTTGATGCACCTTGCACTAATTCTAATTCATCGCGAAGTTGTTGGGCCAAATCATCACCAATGGTGCTATCAAGTTCAGGATTATCTAATCCTTTAATGATTCTAACTTCTTGAATGGTATGACCTTTACCGGTTTGATAAAGATAAGTTTCATTTTTAGCTAAATGATAGACCCCTTTAAATAACTTACCACAACCAATTGGCCAAGTAATTGGGGCGCACATAATATTAAGCTCGTTTTCAACTTCATCTAACAACTCCATCGGATCACGAATATCACGGTCGAGCTTATTCATAAAAGTTAAAATAGGCGTGTTTCGTAAACGTGTAACTTCCATTAATTTACGCGTTCTGTCTTCGACACCTTTTGCTGCATCAATCACCATCAAACAACTATCAACTGCGGTTAAGGTTCGATAAGTGTCTTCCGAAAAATCCTCATGCCCGGGGGTATCAAGCAAGTTCACCAAACAGTCATTATAAGGAAATTGCATAACGGAAGTTGTAATTGAAATACCACGCTGTTTTTCCATCTCCATCCAGTCTGACTTAGCGTGCTGCGCATTAGCACCACGCCCTTTTACTGTGCCCGCAGTTTGAATGGCTTGTCCAAAAAGCAAAACTTTTTCGGTAATGGTTGTTTTACCGGCATCAGGGTGAGAGATAATTGCAAAAGTACGACGAGCATTCACTTCGTCTAAATAAGCTTGTTCTGTCATAAAATTAATTAATTTAGCTAAGCAAAAAAATGATGCGGTATTCTAGCAGGTCTCTATCTATATTGCCATTGATGAACGCTATTTTGCTATTTGCCTGATATCTATGCATAATAGAGCAAATAAAATCGAAGATGATATAATTAATCAATTATAACGGTGTCTACGCTAAATATTTCTCAATAATTAAATAGATATGAATATTCGTGACTTAAAATTGTTTTTACATCTATGTGATACATGTCATTTTGGAATAAGTGCCGATGCTATGCATGTAAGCCCTTCCACCCTTTCAAGGCAGATCCAGCGCCTTGAAGAACAATTTGGTCATCGATTATTTATTCGCGACAACCGACAAGTTCAAATTACCCACGAAGGTGAAAAAGTAAAACACTTTGCCCAACAAGTCATTAATCTACACCAACAATTAAAGCAAGAATTGGACCAAGCCGATCAACGATTAGTTGGTGAATTAACCTTATTTTGCTCGGTCACAGCGGCTTACAGCCATCTACCTGAAATACTTGATCGCTTTCGCCTACACTACCCATTAGTAGAAATTAAACTATCCACGGGAGATGCAGCCGATGCTGTTGAAAAAATTCAATCTCATCAAGCTGATTTAGCTATTGCAGGTAAACCCAAACAACTACCATCGGGTGTTGAATTTATTAAATTAGGTGAAATTGAAATGGTATTACTCATACCTAAACTTAATAGTTCATTCAGTGACAAATTGCATCAAAAAGCACCAGATTGGCATAATATCCCATTCATATTGCCTGAGCACGGCCCAAGCCGACATCGAATAGATTTATGGTTCAAACAACAAAAAATCACCAGCCCCAAAATTTATGCAACGGTAGCTGGGCACGAAGCCATTGTCTCCATGGTGGCTTTGGGTTGTGGCGTGGCTTTATTGCCTAAAGTAGTAATGGAAAATAGCCCAGAAAGAGTAAGAGAACGCATCACCGAATGGTCAACCAATTTAATGGAACCGTTTGATGTTGGCATATGTGTACAAAAAAGACGATTATCAGAAAAAATTATTTCAGCATTTTGGTCTATTAGTAACCCAAATTTACCAACTCAATAAAAAATAATATAATAAACTGTAGTTAATTAGTATATAGCAGTTAATTGAAATGTAGGGAACGAATGTAATGCCAATAAAATTAAAAAAAATAAGCACGTTATCCACCTTACTCTTTTTAACAATATTCTCAAATCCTAGTGGTGCTGAATTGGGTGATATTGCAAAGCAAAACCCGATTAATTATAAACCGCATTGGCTAGTTATTCATAGTTCAAACTACTATGATGGCGAAAGTGATGATCTTGTTACCGCTGGAATGGGGTTTACTGCATTATCGAAAATGATCCAAAAGGTCTATTATGCCGATCCATCAAATCCAACTCCCCAAGAATTGCGCCGTGCAAAACTAAATCGATTTATTGATACAAAAACGGGAGAAGGCTCGCTATTTGGATTTAAACGTGAGGATTTGTCGCCTTTATTTGACGGAAAAATTGCCGGCACAGAGATTTTAGCCACCATAAAAGATGAAAATGTTGGCTTGTTATTACAAGTTCCTGTTGATTTTAATAAGAAAAAACCCTGTATTGTTGCCGTACCGGCTTCGGGTTCTGATGGACTATATAACGCCAAAGATATACAAATCCGTGGATTGTGGGGTCTTAAACATAACTGCGCAGTAGTTTATAACGACAAAGGTTTAGGTACTGGTATTTATGATATTACCAACGAACAAGGCTTTACTGTTGATGGTCAAGTTGCTAAGGACAACATACTCTTCAAGCCAACTATCCAAAATCCAAAAGAGTTTATCAAAAATAATCCGCACCGTTATGCAGTAAAACAGCTCCATTCAAAGCAAAATCAAGAAGCAAGTTGGTCAAAATATAACTTCTTCTCAATTATTTTCGCTATGTATGAATTAAATGAGCTATTCCCTGAACCTGGTAAATTGAGCTTCTCCGAATCAAATACCCTTATATTAATCTATGGAGCAGAGGATGGTGCGACAGCTGCGCTTAAAATGGCTGAATCAGATGCGATGGGAAAAATTAATGGTGTAGTGGCTGTTAATCCACAAATTCAGCCACGCCAAGATAGCGCTATTGAAAACAAATCCTATCATTCACTACCGGATTACAGTACCTATGGGGCACTTTATATTCCTTGTGCCATACCGGCAATTGAACCCAATAAGCAGGACAAATACGTCCCTGAAGCCTCTAAATACCTTTTTTCACAAAACCGTTGTGATGCATTAAAACAAGCCAACATACTACCAACCGGCACACCGAAAGAGGCATTGAACAAACTGTATGATTATGGTTGGAAACCTGAAATGAGCATCCAATTACCTTATTTCTATCTTAATGAATCAATTGCCTACCCTTATAAATATATTAGTGCCTATGGTCGATATGATGTAACTGAAAACATGTGTGACTTTTCAGTGGCAAGTACTCAACAGGACCCCTATTTTAATTCTGGTGAAGTAAAACCACTAAAACAAGTCAATTTTGCCGAAATTTGGGGATTATCTAATGGCCAATTACCAATCTGGGCCAACCATGATGCCACAGCGATTGACCTAGTTGAAAATAAAGATGTCACATCGCCTCGACGTGAATGGTTTTCAAGTTCTACCATTGAACATCAAATAGATTATGGCACTAAAGGAGCCATTTGCTTAAGAGAAAAAATAAAAGAGCCTCGTGTAATTAAAGGGTCAGAAGAAGTCCAAGCAACAGGTAATTTAAATAAAATCAAAACCTTTATTGTTCATGGTAAAAACAACCCTAAACAACTTATCGACCACACATCTCGACCTTATGTTGCATTAAATAGTAAAGTTGAAGGAAAAGAGTCGCAACTTCGTTATATTGAAGTTGAAAATGCGAGTTATCTTGATGGCAAAGCGCCTTTTGACAACACCTTATTACCGATTGACTATTATGGTGAAGAAGCTATCGAATGGTTATGGGCAAATCTAACCAACCAAGTTAATTTACCAGAAAGTCAAGTTATACGCACCAAAGCTAGAGGTGGAATTATTGGGCAAGCTCCACAAGCTACGGCTGAAAATCTAGTCCCAATATCGCAAACTCCAGATACCAACAATCTAATCACTGTCGATAATGGCAAAATTATATTTCCGCAATAAAATCAAATTCACAAATGACTATCGAACAAATCAAATACGATTCGATAGTCATTTAATCATCTATATTCGATACTTTAATAAGTGAACACATTTTAGGATAAAGCTCGAAAAACAATGTTTTGAGTGGCGTATAATTTTGTTCAAAATCAATAAAGGTATCGCTTAATAAATAGAGCTTAGGTCGACGCTTTGCCATACCGTTTAAAACGTTACCAATAAAATCCACCGAGGCATAATTTACCAACCATTCACCACGCCACATTGCCCCCATAAAATCTTGATAATCAACAGGATAATTTGCGATATAAGGCTGAATCTGTCGCTTAGTAAAGGTATTGAATGATGAAAGAGATTGCTTAGCGTTAAATTCCGCCCAATATTTTGACAAAAAATGGTCCCAAATAATATCCAAGGTGATCGGTGCAACACGTTGATGTGATTGTCGAAAAAGCAATTTAGCTTGCTTAACTTCAGCAAAACTATCAATCAAACGATCAATCCTACGATGCAACATAATCCCATCGGCAATCTCTTTAGGATATTGTCGATAAGCATCACCTTTAACAAAATCAGCAACTGTATTACCAATCAACGAACTATTCGCCAACGTTGCCAAATGTAAATGTGCAAGAATATTCATGGCTAATCTCGATGTTTAAACTCCCCTTCAGCAAAACCTTCTCGCCAATAACTAGTAATGTGGACCGAACTAGGTTGCAAATCGACATATTTATCTTTAATGGCCTGACGTAATTGCCGAGCAAGCGAACACTCTAACCCGCCCCAAAACAATAGATTATCCTGCTGACTCAAATCCCAACTCATCACCGCATCAACTAATTGATTAGGATGATTGGCATCTTTAATCAACCATTGAACAGATAAATCAGATGGCAGTTCAACGATATCGCTCTTATGATTAACCTCAATAAAAGCAACTGCTTTATGATTTGCAGGTAAATGTTCAAGGGTATAACAGATGGTGGGCAGAGAAGACACATCACCCATCAAAATCAAATATTGATTATCAAATTCTAACTTACCTGCTGTCCCAACTATACCGATTTGATCGCCCACTTTTGCCTGTTGAGCCCAAACCGTCGCTAAACCGCTGTCGTGAATCGCAAAATCAATCACAATTTGATTGGACGACTCATCATAAGCCCGAATACTATAACTGCGAGCAAATTGACGAACTCTTTCACTCACCGAAATCTTATTATTTTCATCTAAAATCGGAAAAACAATTTCACCCGTTAACGGATCAGCAAATAACAACTTTAAATGAGGACAAATCCAATTTGGATTAACTTCTAAAGGCTTATCACAACTAAAATGTAACCGAAAATAACTCTCTGACGGCCTTTCAACTTTAATCACTGTCAATAAAGCATTAATAATGTATTTTTTTGATTTTTCGTGCATTTGGTGTTCTCTTCTATTCCTCTAATATCGCATCACTATCATACAACATAATTGGTATAAAAAAGGGGAATTTTTAATCGCGGGAAAGAGAAAAAAACCACCCTAAATTGGGTGGAATCTAAATCAATAGCAAGTATTAAAAGTGTAAGGCCCCAAACGCCCCACACCAATCCTGATCGAATTTAACCACAGCAGCATCGACGGCTGGATCTGAAATAAACAGCTCCGCCACATCCACCGGCAACGTAATTGACTGACAACCGGCAAGCATACAATCTAAAGCTTGTCTTGGCGTTCTAAAACTGGCTGCTAACACCATCGATTCAGGGCAATGCAAATCTAACAGCGCTTGTAGCTCATAAACCGTATCTTTACTATTACCACCTTGGGCATCAATACGGTTGACATAAGGAGCAATATATTTTGCACCAGCAAGCGCAGCCAAAAAGCCCTGACCCGCACCATAAACGGCCGTACCTAAAGTTGGAATACCCTGCTTGGTCAACTCCTTAATCGCCATCAACCCCTCGGCATTAACCGGGATTTTAGTCACAATCGATGGAATGACTTTACGAAGTTGCTCAGCTTCCTTAATCATCTCTTTAGCATTATGAGAAAGCACTTGCGCGAATAACAACTTATCAGAACCCAGCAAATCTTGTAATTCAGATAACAAATCAAAAATTGGCTTACCCGATTTAGCGACAATACTTGGATTAGTCGTAACCCCCTTTATTGGCAAAATTGCAGCTAAACGCTTAATTGCTGCAACATCGGCTGTATCTAAATATAATTCCATACCCACTCCTAATTAAATGCTTAATTGATGAATAGCATAGTAAAAAAAAATTTAACTCAAGCCTAGAAGACAAAATTTCTATTTACTGGACTTTTGTACGATAAATAGCAAAATGCGATCTCGATCACATTTTTAATAATAATCAATAACACATTAAATTAAATAAATTTTTCAATTTTAACTCCACAAGCTATAATTAAACCAACTGCACATTACTTGGTTTACTAACAATATGACCACAAACCTAAAAAACGTATTAACTCAGCTCACTAACCAACAAATCAACCACCTCTATTTTGCCAATAACCAACAAACGGCCCCGCTACATGCTTATCAAGTTGATTTTCCGAGGATCGAAGTGATTATAGAAGGTCAACAGCTTATGCAATGGGCTGACAGCAATGGCAAAATAATGACACAACAACTTGAAGTTAATGATCTGCTCTATATTACCGCTAATAGTTGGAACAAACCTATCCGCACAACCCCAATCACCTGGTTAAACATCTTATTTGGCAAACAGCAAATTGGCATCAGCATCGTTTATTGGGACGGCAACCAATTAATTCCGCTAGCACAAACCAACATACCAAGGCGAGGTCCACGAGTTGGCACCTTTATTATTCAAGCGCTATCTGAACTGACTTGGCAAAATCAACCACAAACTCAAACCGGCTACTACTTGATTCAAAGCCTGCTTAGTAACACCCTAGATTTACTCAATGCCGACATAAAAACCGCATCAAAAACCACCAGCTTATTCGAAGCAATACGCCAATATATTGATACTCATTTTCGGGAAGATATAAGCCGTGAATTTCTAGCTAAAATGTTTTATATCTCACCCAACTATTTATCCTATCTATTCAAAAACGAAGGCAAAATTGGCTTAAATGAATATCTCAACCATATCCGCATAGAGTACGCAAAATCACTACTTAAAGATTACGACTTAAACGTCAAAGAAATCTCGCTTGAAGCGGGTTTTAAAGATAGTAACTACTTTTGCCGAATTTTTAGAAAAAAAACCGAACGAACACCCACTGAATATCGACGGCAATATCATAGTAAATTATCGGAAAAGTAAACTCAGTTAATTGAAAGTAAGACAGAAGTTTCTAATTGCAAGCAATTAAGGAGCCCAAAAACCCCGCTCCTCAACTTTTTTGATATAAAAATAATTAAAAAATATCATCGCTTAGAGCCAGATTATCTATACGGGCAACATTACAAAGCGGAATGTTAAACGCCCAAACTACTACTGCTCAAAAAATCCCCCTCCGGTTGAGGGATGATGTCCGGAGGGGCTAAACTACTAAATCGTTTTTTATCTGAAAACGACCTTGACTCTTTAAGTCAAATATTTCTTAATGATTTAACTACTCCTTAATCCCCTAAGCTTTAAGGATTAAGGACGAAGAAATAAAAACTAAGGATGGGAGCAAAGTCCGTAGTGGACGCCGTAGGTGTAGTTCCAACTCACGTAACCGTCGTCTGTGTTCACGAGAAACTGGAGACTACCAGTCGGGTCACTAGTCCAGTACCAAACGTAGTGGAAGCCAACGCCTGAATAATCAGACAGTTCGCCCCACTCAGTGACAAAACCTGAACCTATATGACGCATGTAAAGATTATTAGGAGAAGAAGGAGTGGCACCGACTGAACCCTGACACCAAGGGCCTGAATTAAAACCACGACAAGATGAATTGGTTAAATCCCTTACGCTAGGCACTCGATAACCAATACGATTACACCAAGATAATGTATTAGCATAATTGTCCAGCTTAGAACCACGGTTCACGAACCACTGCTTCAAAGTAAAACCATATTTGACAACAGGAGTACCATTATTATCACGACCGACCAACTCGAAGGTCTGAGGCAAAGTAGGTTTAGAAATAGGACTAGGACTGGATGAATTACGCTGGGATTCGGTAGCGTAAGGACCAGTTAAAGTAACACGTACGCTTGTAGCAGTAGGATTAGACATAGTAGCAGTGATACCACCCTGAGAAACAGGAGACCAAAACAATGGCTGACTACTACCGGTAATGAGTAAATCAAAGTACAATCCATTAAGACCTGTAGTAGGAAAGTTTAGACCGTAAGAGGATGGGTCTGTTGACCGAGTGAGAAAACCCTTAGCAGGGTCCCACATCGAAGCTGGACCATTTTGCACAGAATTAGGGTGATGCGTACTTGGTTTGGCGAAACAAACCACCGGCCCAGCCTTAGGATTGACGTAATAAGTCTCACTACGAGCACTGAAAGTACTACGATTAGGAAATCCGTAAC
>NZ_JAFNNH010000011.1:0-79588 GCF_026536845.1 Gilliamella sp. B3023 | reverse complement strand
ACAACTAAAGGAACTGTGATAGGCAACCTAAGTGATGGCATGTATGCAATTAATGAAAATACCACTCAAAACCTTATCGTAGAACAATCTGACGGTAGCATTCAAGGTAATAAGAATGGTATTAACATGGCAAATAAAGGGAACGGTTCGACCCAAATTACGACATCGGGTGAAATAATTGGTAAAAATAACGATGGTATATATGCTTTTAATGATATCAATACGCAAAACATTACCGTCAATCAAGAACAAGGAAAAATAAACGGTAATTTAAACGGCATTAATATGGCCAATAGCGGAAAAGGCTCAACCACAATCAACACATCAGGCGAAGTGATTGGCAATCAAAATGACGGTTTATATTCAGCAAATCAATCCAATACCCAACATTTAACCATTAATCAATCCGCTGGAAGCATTAAAGGGAATAAAAATGGGATCAACATTGCAAATCATGGGAATGGATCGACCTCAATTTCAACCGCTGGCACAATAAAAGGTCAAAATAATGATGGTATGTACGCGTTAAACGGCGCGAAATCACATGATCTAACCGTTAAGCAATCATCTGGGGATATTTATGGTGAATTGAATGGTATCAATATGGCAAACAACGGGCTTGGTGACACTAACATTACTACTTTAGGATCAGTAACGGGTGCACAATACGATGGATTATATGCCGTTAACGATGTAAAAACCCAAAATATGAAGATAAATCATATAGGCGGTGACATTACAGGCAAAAAAAACGGTATCAATATTACCAACAAAGGGCAAGGTTCATCATATATAACATTAAGCGGAAATGTAACCGGTTCAACTTTTGATGCGATCGTTGCTTCAAATCATACAACTGCTCAAGATTTATCGGTCATACTCGATAATAATGCCACTATTCAAGGACAACTTAATGGTATCAATTTAGTCAATAAAGGTCATGGCTCAACCTCTATTAACATTAATGGAAGCGTCATAAGTCATTCTTTAGATGCATTAATTGTAGCAAATGACACAACAACCAAAGATTTAACCTTTTCGCTTCAAAATCATGCAAATATTCAGGGAAGTAAAAATGGTGTCAATCTGACTAACCAAGGACAGGGATCGACAACCATTACTGTTGAAGGGAACATTAAAGCAGGACACGGCGATGCGATCTCTGCCTCGAATAAAAATAATGCTCAACATCTCTATATTGATCAGAAGTCAACAAGTAGCATAACCAGCTCGGAGAATGGGATTAATGTGACTAATTTAGGTACCGGTTTTTCATCCGTTACCGTATCGGGGAAAGTCAATGGTGACAATGGATCAGGAATATTAGTGAAAAATGGCAACACATCGAGTGATCTCATCTTATCGCAAACAGCGGGTAGCATCATTGGACTAAATAGTGGGATTAATGTCACCAACAACGGGACAGGCTTTACCAGAATTGATATCGCTGGTACAGTAATTGGTAAGGGAGAAAACCAACTTAGCCGGCCTGGTGCGGGTATCTATTCATCAGGCAACGTAGGGACAAAAACCTATCTAAATCTCAATGCGGGGTCAGATGTTTCAGCCGTAATAGGCGCATCAATCAAAAATGAAATTAGTGATGCGATCATTACCCTAAATGATGGTTCAAAAGTCAGTGGACTAATTCAGCTTGGCACAGGTAATAATACGCTGACCATTCATAAAAATGCAAATGTGACCGATCTCACCATTATTGATGGTGGTAGTGATGTGACTCGTAATGCACAATCAACTTCAACCGATACACTCAATCTTTACCAAAATCTGACGGGATCATCAACAAGTACAGGACGTATTGGCGATGTTTCTGTTCTTAATTGGGAAAACATCAATGTGGGACAAGCGGTAACTTTTACATTAACCGGTGATTTAGATACACAAAACCTCAACCTAAACTCGGATGCGGTTTTAAAATTACAAAGATCATTAAATCAAGCAACGGTAAACGGTAATGTGAATAATGCAGGCACCATTACGCTTAGTAATGCAAATGCTGGGGAAAATTTAATCATCAACGGTGACTATGTCGGCAACAATGGTAAATTAATACTGGATACTGTTGTACAAGGCAGCGAAAGCGATACCGATAGATTAAATGTGAATGGTCATGTCACTGGAAAAACACAAATACAGATAAATAATGTCAATGGGATTGGGGCTGACACCACAAACACAAACGGCATTAAAATTGTGAATGTAACAGGAAGCAGCACTAATGATGCTTTCAATCTTCAAGGTGGACATTTAGAAGCCGGTGCCTACGAATATTATCTTTATAAAGGGGATCTGAATAAGCAAAACGAAAATTGGTATTTACGCTCCTATTTGAAGAAAGAATCTGAAGATCAAAATAAAGATAAAACCAATAATGATTCGACCAACAATCATCAATCGGGCAATGAAGAAAATAATAATGACTTAAACCATATTATTGGTTCAAATCATGAACAAGAAGATAAAACGAATATCAATAACCGACGCATAACCTATCGAAAACAAGTACCGCTCTATTCAGCTGTTGGTGAACAATTACGCCAAGCTGATATTATCATGCTCAGCAATCTACATCAGCGCATTGGTAATACACCAACCAACGAAGAGACAAACACGTGGGGTAGAATCATTGCTGCACGCAACGATATAAAACAAAATGGCGTATTGAATACTCACAGCAAAGGAAATCACACCGGTTTACAATTAGGTAGTGATATCTGGCAGACTAATCATTGGCGTTTTGGTGCTTATTGGGGTTATCTCTACGGTGATTTAAAAGTTAACGGGTTTGCCAGTGGTGTAAATGGACATGTTGGAAAAAATACCACGAACACGTATTTTATCGGTGCTTATGGTACATATACCCATGATGACGGAAGTTATGTCGATCTCGTCTTGCAAGCGGCTCGACATAAAGTCAATATCAAACCAAACAGTAAGGCCGACAGCAAACAAAAAGGTTATGGCGGCACCGCTTCAGTCGAATTTGGTAAACCTTTTACGTTATTTGATAGTGGTTGGAAGCTAGAACCTCAAGCACAAATTATACACCAATGGCTTGATCTGGATAAAAGCCATATAAAAGGTAACACAACAGTCAAACACAGTAACAATAATGCTTGGCTATTCCGTATTGGGGGTAGAGTCGAAAACGAAGTTGACCTTGACCTAGGCACTTTACGTCCTTATGCAAGAGCAAACCTATTCTATTCGCCGAACGGAGATGATCATACACATTTTGCTACACCGAGTTACACAACATCAATCAGAAGTGGAGCTTCACACACCAGTACCGAATTGGCTATTGGTGGAAGTTTTGACATTAATAATCAATTAACCGCCTATGGCGAATTGGGTCATACTTGGTCAAATGGTGGAAATGCCCGAGTAAAAGCTCCAATCAATGGTTCAATAGGCATCAAAGCTAACTGGTAAATAGCGTAATAAACACAGACTAAACCGATATTATGTGATCTTAACAAATATCGGTTTTTTTATATGAAAACAATCTCACAAATTTATGCTAGAAGAATTGACCTTAAAATTAACCACATTGATAAAAATAGTTAATACCATTTTTTACGTATCTAATAGATTGAATGATATTGATTGCAATAGACAAGACAGTTGGTCTATAATTTTTAGACCAATTGTCTAGTTACACGAAATCAGCCTGTTAACTGACTTGCTGATCGACCTATTGAGTAAATTAGCAAATCTTATACTACCAAACGTAATAAGGAATAACCATGTCATTCAAAGCGATAGTATTAGAAAAAAATGATACTCACGGTTTTACCTATTCAATAAAAGCCGTACCTCAACAACAATTACTTGCTCAACAAGGCGACACACTAATCCAAGTCCACTATTCAAGTATCAACTATAAAGATGCGTTAGCACTGACTAACAAAAGCCCGGTTGTAAGACAATGGCCAATGATACCGGGTATTGATGGC
The DNA here is from genome assembly GCF_026536845.1 of Gilliamella sp. B3023. Lineage (NCBI taxonomy): Bacteria > Pseudomonadati > Pseudomonadota > Gammaproteobacteria > Orbales > Orbaceae > Gilliamella > Gilliamella sp. B3023. The sequence continues at coordinate 75,611 of NZ_JAFNNH010000011.1, read as the reverse complement.
GTGGGTAGTGTCATTGAATGTGCAAATGGTCACTATCAAAAAGGGGATATTGTCATCTTAAATGGTTGGGGATGTGGTGAAACGCACTGGGGATGTTTAGGGCAATATGCCTATTTAAAATCAGAATGGTTAATTCCATTACCGAAAAATATGACTCCTTATCAATCCATGGTGCTTGGCACGGCGGGATATACAGCGGCATTATGTGTGAAACGCATTATTGATTTTGGCGTTAAACCAGAAGATGGCAAGATTTTAGTTACGGGAGCGACAGGCGGTGTAGGTTCAGTTGCTGTCGCGTTATTGAGTAAATTAGGTTATCAGGTTGCTGCCTCCACTAGCAAAGTGGCAGATGAAGATTATCTGCATAAACTTGGTACTGTCGAAATTATTGATGGTCAATCTTTGAAAGAGCCTAATCGACCGTTACAAAAAGAGTTATGGTCTGCAGCAATCGACGTGGTTGGCTCTTATACATTAGCCAATATTTGTGCACAAACTCAATATGGTGGTATTGTTGCTTGTTGTGGTCTTGCGCAAGGTATGGATTTCCCTGCAACGGTTGCACCGTTTATTTTACGAGGAGTGACATTAGCTGGTGTGGATAGTGTGATGGCTAGTTATGATAAACGAATAGCTGCTTGGCAATTAATAGCAGAAAACATGGATGAAAAGCTGTATTCTCATATCGCCCAGACTATTGCATTAAATGAATGCATTGAAGTGGCAAATAAGATGATCGCAAGTAAAATTAAAGGTCGCTTTGTGGTTGATGTAAATAAGTAAATCAATATGCAATAAAGTGGTGTCATTTTACACCACTTTATTAGTACCTAGATCTATTCAGATAAAAATTAACACAATTGATTGTGTAATAATTCTTGTATTTCCTATAATATCAGACTAAATTTACTTTTAGCTGTTTTGAAAGTAAAATTCGCAATGACTGTTTAGAATGATTAATTTTCTTTGAGTATTTTAAATAGGGGAATGTGATATGCCTTATCAAACACGAGATGACTTACCAGAATCTGTTCGACATGTTTTACCTGTCCATGCTCAAGATATTTTTAAAGAAGCATTCAATAGTGCCATAAAAGAGTATCAAGATCCTAAAAAACGACGAGACAATAGTTCACCAGAGCAAGTTGCTTTTCGTGTTGCTTGGTCAGCGGTTGAAAAGCTTTATCATAAAGATGAAAACGGCAAATGGGTTGCAAAATAGTAATTTTAACGATGTATACTTTTTTTTAACATTCTCATAATAGTGTATGATTGATGCTCAATAAAAACTAGTATAATCAAAGCCAACATATATGGTTGGCTTATTATTTTTTAAATGGAGACATTAAAATGTTTATTTTCTCTCTTACCTACCTGAAATCCATTAGTGAAGTAGAAAAATACTTACCGCAACATATCGATTATCTAGAACGTCATTATCAATCAGGGCATTTTAGTGCTTCTGGTCGCAAAGTTCCTCGTACTGGTGGGGTGATTCTTTGTCGTGCAGAAAGTAAAGAACAAGCACTAGCAATAATGCAAGAAGATCCGTTTTATATTTATCAAATTGCCGAGTACGACATAATTGAATTTGTACCAACTAAATATGCCAACGGATTTGAAGCATTTATTTAATACTTACCAATTGAATATTCAAGCTTAAATATTCAATTTAGTGATATCTTCAAAATTTCATAAATATGATAGGAATTTGCTCGACTAATTGATCGTCATAATCCGCACGCAGATTTAATCAATATCTAAAATTGCAAATTTTTATGAATCCTTTTGCCACTATTCATCCTCTATATAATCAAATAAATGTTATTTAAAAATCTTAGGAAATGATACTTTTAGCATAACAAAATTAAAAAATTCACAATAATTAAATTATATGAACCTAAAAAACGAAAAACTCATTCAAGCGGCTTGTATGGGCAATAAACAAGCTTTAGAACAACTACTTATCCTTTGCCAACCTGATATTAAAAGGTTTGCTAGGCGAACTTGTTCTTCAGCTGAAGATGTTGAAGATGCTGTGCAAATCGCTCTTTGGCTAATGTATAGAAAAATTGGCACATTGAAAACAATAGCGACTTTCGCCAGCTGGTTATTTCGAATTATTGAAAGGGAGTGTTATCGATTATTTAGAGCTAGACAATCAAGAAGTATTAATAGTGAATTTAATCTAGAAAACATCGCTATGCAAAATACAGATTTGAGTCTGCATATTGATTTAACCAATGCTATTGGTTCGTTACCATTCATCTATCGTCAAGTATTAATTTTGCGCGATATTGAAGAATATAGTGCACCCGAAGTTGCTGAAAAATTGGGTATCACTATTGAGGCAGTAAAAAGCAGATTGCATCGAGCAAGAATGATTACAAAAGAAAAGTTGGATTCAAAAACCTATCTAAATTATCTTTTAAGATAAGTTGATACTGTTCTAAATATGTCCTAATTATGTTTAGGACATTCCAGCAATGCATATCTATTTTCCTTATCAATACGGAAAATATTGGTTCGTAATTCGATTTTTTTCCTTTTATACTTAACTTGAATTCTTAATAATACAGGTGCTTGATTATGAATAATAAAGGTTTAGCAAAAGATTTTTTATGGGGAGGCGCTGTTGCTGCTCATCAATTAGAGGGTGCTTGGCAAGCTGGTGGTAAGGGTCCTAGTGTTGCCGATGTGATGACTGTTGGATCGCCTAAAAGTTATCGAAAAATTACCGAAGGAATCATTCCTGGTGAGTATTATCCTAATCACGAGGCTATCGACTTTTATCATCATTATAAAGATGATATTAAACTCTTCGCTGAAATGGGGTTTAAATGTTTTCGAACTTCGATTGCTTGGACTCGAATCTTCCCGAAAGGTGATGAGCTTGCACCAAATGAAGAAGGGTTGAAGTTTTATGATGATCTTTTCGATGAATGTTTAAAATATAATATTGAGCCGGTTGTTACCCTTTCGCACTTTGAATTACCTTATTATTTAGTTACCGAATATGGTGGCTTCCGTAATCGTAAATTAATTGATTTCTTTGTTCGCTTTGCTGAGGTCTGTTTTGATCGTTATAAAAATAAAGTGAAATATTGGATGACCTTTAATGAGATCAATAACCAAGCTAATTTTAATGAAGATTTTGCGCCTTTCACTAACTCAGGTATTTATTACAAAGCAGGTGATAACAGAGAAGAAATCATGTATCAAGCTGCACATTATGAATTAGTTGCAAGCGCAAAAGCGGTGCAAATAGGTCATGCTATCAATCCTGATTTTCAAATTGGTTGTATGATTGCCGTTGTGCCAATCTATCCGGAAACCTGTAAACCAGGTGATATCTTAATGGCTCAAAAAGTCATGGAGCGTAAGTATTTCTTTACTGATGTTCATGTTCATGGTCAATATCCTAATCATATTATCAAATACTGGCAACGCAAAGGCTTTAAATTAGACGTGACAAGCCAAGATCTCGAAGTATTAGAAAACGGTACAGTCGATTACATTGGTTTTAGTTATTACATGTCTAATGCGATTAGAAAAAAATCAGATAACTATGAATATAATGAAAAAACCGATTTAATTGGTAATCAATACGTTAAAAAATCTGATTGGGGTTGGCAGATCGATCCGGAAGGTTTGCGCTACACATTAAATTGGCTAACTGATATGTATCATTTACCGCTTTTCATTGTGGAAAATGGATTTGGTGCATATGATAAAGTTGAAGCTGATGGAAGTATTCATGATAGTTATCGTATTGAATATCTACGAGAACATATTAAACAAATGAAGTTAGCGGTTGAAGAAGATGGTGTAGATTTGATGGGATATACTCCATGGGGTTGTATTGATTTAGTGTCAGCTGGAACTGGTGAAATGGAAAAACGTTACGGCTTTATTTATGTTGATAAAGATAATAAAGGTAATGGAACCTTAAAACGTAGCCGTAAAGATTCATTTGCTTGGTATAAAAAAGTCATTGAGTCAAATGGTGAAACCTTATAACGATTTAAATTCATTAGGAGAAGTTATGAAAAAAGCGTTAATTATTTGTGCAGCGGGTATGTCATCATCGCTTATGGCCAAAAAGGTAACTGAATTTTTTGCTAGTAAAAATGTACCTATTGAACTTGATGCGGTATCTGCAACTGAAGGTAGTAATAAAATTAAAAATAGTGATTTTTCACTGTTTTTAATTAGTCCACAAACCATGATGATGTTTGATAAATTAAAAGCATTAGGTGATGAAGTGGGTAAACCTGTTGTGAGTATTCCTTTTCAGGCTTATATTCCAATTCAATCTGGTATTGAACAACTAGCTAAATTAGTTGAGGACAATATTAATTAAATTTAGGCAAATCTGAGTTCTACCGTTCTTGATGCGATTGTTTAGTTTAATAATCGCATCATAGAAGTAGCTTATATTTTAATGACTTGATCTTTTAGGATAATTCTCATTAATAGTTAAGGTATAGTAGATAATGATAAAACAAAAACAACGAGAACTTATTAGTTTATTAATTCGTTCTAAAAATGGATTTAAAAGTAGTCAAGAACTCGCGGAGGAATTATCGTTATCAGATCGTACTGTACGTACCTATCTTAAAGATTTAAAAACATTAATAGAACGCAATGGCGGTAATATTGTTAGTAAACAAGGCTATGGTTTTCAACTTGAAATATTAGATCGAACTGCATTTAATTTATTTTTGATTGAATATCATTTATTAGATAAAAATATTGAGAAATCCCAATGCCGGGAAGCAAGTGAACGAAAGCACTATATCCTTAATTTATTATTACTTGAAAGCCAAAAAATTGATGTTGAAGCATTATCTGAACAGCTATTTATTAGCTCATCCCAATTGAATAAAGATATTACGGAAATTAAGTCCCAATTACAACCTTATGAACTCACGCTTAAAAAAAGCCATTCTTTAATTTATGTTGATGGTGAAGAAAAAGCTAAACGTCATTTTATTATGAGTTACTTTTTTCATGAGGATTCAATCAATTTTTTACACCATTTATCCTATTTTAATCAAGCATGTGAAGCAATTAGCTTTGATACCTTAACTATCATTATTTTAGATGAGTGTCGTGAAGCGAATATCAAATTATCTGATGTAATGATTCAAAATATAGTCCTACATTTGTCATTAAGTATTAAACGTTTGCAGTCGGGGCTTACAATCCAAAATCTTGATTTACTTGTTTCAGCTGATTCAGCTATTGAATATCAAGTTGCTAATCGAATCATCGCTCGTATTGAATCGATAATTGGTTTTCATTTTCCTAAAGAAGAGCAAATGTACCTTACGCTACATTTGATGAGTAAATCAAATTTAATCCAAGACGATCTTGATGAAGAACTTGGCGCTTTATTAACTAATTTACTTTTAAAAATTGAACAAGAAACAGGCTATCCTTTTTGGCATGATGAACAGTTGAAAAATGGGTTAATTCAGCATTTAAAACCAATGCTTGTGCGTTTAGCACAGAATATAAAATTAGAAAATCCTCTAATAGATGAAATTAAAAGCCAATATGGTGAAGTTTTTGGGTTAGTTAAACGTTATTTCAATCAATTGCCAAATTTAAATAAATATAATGTTATTGATGATGAGTGGGGGTATTTAGCACTTCATTTTCTGGCATCACTGGAAAAATTAAAAAATGAACAGAAAGCTAAAGTATTAATTATCTGCGCAACGGGGCTTGGTAGTGCCCAATTACTTAAAAATCGAGTAGAAAGTGAATTTGATGAGCGAGTAAAAATTATAGCAACACGTGGTTATTATGAAATAGAACAAGAGATGTTAAATGATATCGATTTTATTATTTCTTCTGTCGATTTATCATCCAAAGTATTTAAAGTACCAGTATTTCATGTTTCTGTATTTTTTTGTGAGGAAGATGTTCAAGCAATTCGCCGATATCTTTCTCATAGACAAACCCCCAATTCATTACCCAAAAATTTTTTACCAATTGATGATAAAAAACAGAATCATTCAAAATATATAGCTCAAGTATTTGATGAAATTGCTGCTGATTTTTTTTACTTGTGTCCCAATAAACCATCTAAACAAGCCGTGTTGGATCATTTGCTTGATTTATTATCTATCAATGAATCAAAGAACTTTAAGCAAGAGATGAAAAAACAGATGGAAAAAAGGATGGCGTTAGGTGAAATAATCTTTAGTCCAACCATAGTGGTTCCTCATCCAGCTATTCCAGTAGGTAAGATAGCCAAAATAGCGATTGCTGTTATTCCTCAAGGTGTGAGTTGGGATATAAATTATCAAGATGTTAAGTTTATTTTTATGATTTCTCCATCAATATACCAAAATTCCAACTTAGCTATGATGACCAAAGCGATTGTCAATTTAATTGATGATTTAGCTATGCAAGATGCAATGTTAAAAATTACCGATTTTAATCAATTCAAATCTTACTTTATCCAATTAATTGAAAAAGGAGCGTAGCAATGACTGACATAATGAGCTCGGAGGATATTCAAATTACTGCTTTCAATATTATTTTGCATAGTGGTAATGCCAAAACCAAAATTCACCTTGCATTTAAAGCGATGAGAGAGGCTAATTTCGAACAAGCAACGCAGTTACTTGAAGAAGCCAATCATGAGATTTTAGAAGCACATAAATCTCAAACTGAATTGCTTCAATCTTATGCAAGTGGCACTAAAATTGAGATGGAAATCATTATGGTTCATGCTCAAGATCATTTGATGACGACGATGACATTGAGAGAAATTGCTATTGAGATGTCCCATCTATATCAACAAACATATAAGTTATCAAATCAATAAAGAGGTTTGAGATGAATACACCACTAGAAAGCCAACTTAAATTACATAAAAAAGTTAGTTTGACTAACCTCTATTTTAATCGCTTTTTAGCGGTTCGTTATGCTACAGCATTTTTTTTGTTTATAAATCTCTATTGGGCAGTTTTTTTGATGGGAAGTTTATCTATAGCTATCGTGCTACCTATTATGCTCATAATACTTGCTACGCTAACCAGTTTTGAGCAAATTAAACTTTATCGAAATCATAAAAACCATCTACGCTATGCAAGTTTATTTTATCAAATAATGTTGATATCTATCATTGCGTTAATTGTTTCGATATTCACTCCATTATTTCACTTTTTCTTTCCATTCTTAAAAAATTCACAAGAGGCCATAAACATACTATTGGGAATAATGTTAACAAGTTTAGTTTTTACAATTCTTATATTAATAAAATTGAAAAAAATCGAACGTAATGAGGATAAACATTTTAAAAGAATTCAAGCTTATCAAGAAATCATTAATTAAATGAGGAAAACAAAATGAATACCGGATTTGTGTTGCTACAAAAATATCTAATGACTCCGATGGCTAAAATATCGCAGTTTAAGATTGTAAGGGCAGTAATGGCAGCGGGGATGGCATCAGTTCCTTTTTGTATCGTTGGGTCGATGTTTTTAGTATTTAATACATTACCAATGACATTTACTGGATTAGAAACTCTTTTCCAAAATACCATTTTCAAAGTAAGCGATCTTTATATGATTGCGAACACAGCGACAATGGGAATATTGGCGCTTTATTTTAACATTGTAGTTGGTTATGAATTAACCAAAATTGAGGAAGAAGAAACCGGTTTAAAAGTGAATGCGCTTAATGGTGCTATGTTATCAGTATTTGCTTTTGTTATGACTTTACCGGAATTAGTTCTACAAAATGGTTCTATGGTATTGCTTAGTGACCAAAGTGAAGTCTTTAATGGATTACGATTACAACCATTTGTTTTCCGATTAGGTACTTCGGGTATTTTTATTGCAATAGTAATGGCTATTGTGGCAACTCAACTTTATTTCCTCTGTGTACGTCGTAATTGGGTGGTTAAAATGCCTGAAACCGTTCCATTAGGTGTATCACGTTCATTTACTGCATTAATTCCAACCTTTGTTATTGCTTTTACAGTTATTATTTTAAACGGTATTTTAATTTTCTTTGGTACTGATATTTTCGATATTATTGGTGTTCCATTTACCTTTGTAACTAATTTGACTAAAAGCTGGCTTGGTATTATGGTCATTTTATTTTTAATTCATGCGCTTTGGGTTGTAGGTATTCATGGTGCAAGTATCATTGGTGCTTTTATAACACCAATAATGCTGGCTAATATGAATGAAAACGTTGGTGGTGCTCATATTCCATTTGCGGGAGAGTTTAACAATTCTTTGGTTATTTTAGGTGGTTCAGGTTCTACACTTCTTATGACATTCTTTATTGCTTTTTGTGCTAAGTCAAGTCAATTGAAAATTTTAGGTCGAGCCTCAGCAGTTCCTGCAATCTTTAATATCAATGAGCCAATTATTTTTGGTATGCCGATAGTTTATAACCCATATCTTGCCATACCATTTTTATTAGCGCCAATGGCTTGTGGTACTTTAGGTTATTTTGCTATAAGTAGTGGTTTTATGAATCCTATTATTGCGCTAGTGCCGTGGCCATCACCAATGGGATTAGGGGCATTTATTGGTACCGGTGGTGATTATCGTGCTATGTTTGTTGCGATACTTTCAGCAATATTAGCTTTGGTGATTTATTTGCCGTTTGTCAAAATGTACGACAATAAACTTTATAAAGAAGAACAAGTAAAATCAGAAACAGAAGTTCAAACTGAAGAATAAGTCACAAAATCGTTTAATGAATTATTCTTGTTAAGGTAGTAATAGATAGAAAAAATAAATTGATATAATAAAAAACCCGTTATAGTAAACGGGTTTTTTTATTGCTATTATCTGATGATTATTCAGGAATAATCTCAACAATAATTTTAGCAAAAGCTTCGCTATGTACTTGGAATAACACTTCGTGTTCACCAGTAGTACGTAATACACCATTTGGCAGGCGAACTTCGCTTTTTGATACTTGAATACCACGAGCTTTAACTGCATCAGCGATATCACGAGTACCAATTGAACCGAATAGACGACCTTCATCACCCGCTTTAGAAGTAATAGTTACTTTACCTAATGCATTGATTTCAGATACGCGCTCTTCTGCGGCTTTTAACGTTTCTGCTAGTTTTGCTTCTAATTCAGCACGACGCGCTTCAAAGAATTCAATATTCTTTTTAGTCGCAGGTACTGCTTTACCTTGTGGAATTAAAAAGTTACGAGCATAACCCGCTTTAACATTAACTTGATCACCTAAGCTGCCTAAATTAGCAACTTTATCGAGTAGAATAATTTGCATTATATGTTCCCTCTGTTGCTAATTACTGATGGTTGTCAGTGTATGGTAATAATGCCAAGTAACGAGCGCGTTTGATAGCGCGAGCTAATTGACGTTGATATTTTGCGCTAGTACCAGTGATACGGCTTGGTACAATTTTACCACTTTCTGTGATATAGCTTTTTAATAAAGAAACATCTTTATAATCAATTTCTTTAACGCCTTCTGCTGTAAAACGGCAGAATTTGCGACGACGGAAATAACGTGCCATTTGGCTATTCTCCTAATAGTTTAATTTGGTCAGCATGTAAAACTAATTGACTGGTTTTATCTCGTTTAGTATGTGTGCTGATAAAGCCACTTACTAATACTTTGCTGCCTTTTTTAATACTGTAACTTAACTCTTGTTGTCCACTGACAATAACTGGCATTGTGCACCATGCTTGTCTTGGGAATCCTGCTTCGATTTGTTCAGAAACGTGTTCTAAATAAAACTGGCAGTGTAAAATCCCACTGGGACTCATTTTTTTTATCGGGGTTTTGGTAACCAAACCCGACAAAACTAAACGATTATTCTTCTGAATCATCGTCCATGTTTACATCGCTATAATCTTCTTCTGAACTACGACGTTCATCTTTAGCTTTTAGCATAGGTGATGTTTCAGTTACAGCGTGTTTTGTGCGCATAATTAAACTGCGAATTACTGCATCATTGAAACGGAAGTTATCTTCAAGTTCATTGACTGCTTCTTGAGTAGCTTCTACATTCATTAACACATAGTGTGCTTTATGCAGTTTTTCGATAGGATAGGCTAATTGGCGACGACCCCAATCTTCTAAACGATGGATTTTTCCACCATCAGTGGTTAATGTACCAGTATAACGTTCAATCATACCAGGTACTTGTTCACTTTGATCTGGGTGAACCATAAATACAATTTCGTAATGACGCATTATCGCTCCCTACGGATTAATCAGCTTTCTGTCGGGGCAACCGCAACCCATTGAAAGCAAGGAACATGAAAATTGAGCGGTTGAAATCGACGGCGCATTATATATCAAATTAATCTCTTTAACAAATGAATAAGTTATAAAAATACGATTTGGCTATTTACGAGCAAAATATAGTCTTAATCATCAAAAAAACGGCTACTAGCTCCCTCAAAAACCCCGTTCCTCAACTTTTTTTATCAAAATATGAAGCGTAAATATAAAAATGTAACGATATCTATACATTTTTGTCATTAAAGTATGCTATTCTTAACAGAACAAAAATTTAAGATTAATAGCTATTTTTCTAGGGAGTGTTTATATGGCTGAAGAAACCATTTTTAGTAAAATTATTCGCCGTGAAATTCCTTCTGATATTGTCTTTCAAGATGATAAGGTTACTGCGTTTCGAGATATTTCTCCTCAAGCTCCTACACATATCTTAATTATTCCCAATAAATTAATTCCAACCATAAATCATATAGAAGCGTCTGATGAAGCTTTGCTTGGTCATATGGTGGTAGTGGCAGCTAAAATTGCCAAGCAGGAAGGTATTGATGAAAGTGGTTACCGTTTAATTATGAATTGTAATAAGGATGCGGGACAAGAAGTCTTTCATATTCATATGCATTTATTAGGCGGTAAAAATTTAGGGCGATTAATAGGTTAACTTATATGAAACAGTTTAAACGTACCGCAGTAATTAGTATGCTGGCTTTAAGCTTGGCTGGTTGTCAACTTTTAGGCTCTAATCAAAAAACTGAAGTTAAAGCCCCAATTGAAACACCGAGTGATCCAGGTGTAGTAGATACGCCTCCACAGATTGCAAAGACAATTGATTGGAATACAATTTTATCACCACTTGTAAATAAAATAATGCAATCTTCATCCTCAATTGAAGGCAATAAAGTTTTGTTGATTAGTGATATTCAAAATCGCAGTGGTGATTATTTAGCAACAAATCAGGTTGATGAAATGTTACATAGCTTAATGAATAAACAAAATCTTTTTACTGTCGCTGATAGGCAATCTATCAACCGAGCCAAACAAGCATTAGGTATTTCGGCTGATGATAAACTTGTATCACGAAGCAAAATGATAGGTTTAGCAAAATCAATGAATGCTGGATATGTGCTTTTTACTACACTTTATAAATCTCCATCAGAAAATGATAATGCAAATCTTTCTATGGAATTACTTTCAACGCAAACTGGTGAAATTTTACAACGGGTAACATCAAAAGATGTGCCATCGAATAATGTTCAAGGGGCTGCGGAGTAATGGGGCCTTTATTGATTGATGTGCAAGGAACATCGTTAACTAATGATGATGTAAAGCTTCTACAAAATCCGTTGGTTGCAGGTATCATCTTATTTAGTCGTAATTACGAAGATCCAGAACAATTAACTGAACTGATTAAACAGATTCGTGCTACCACATCTGAGCGTTTATTAATTTCGGTCGATCATGAGGGGGGGCGAGTTCAACGCTTTAAAAAAGGTTTTACCCATATTCCTCCTGCTCAATCATTCGCATTGCTTAATGATATCGAACAGGCTAAATCATTGGCCTTCGATGCTGGCTGGTTGTTGGCTATAGAATTGATTGCCTACGATATCGATCTTAGTTATGCGCCGGTATTAGATTTAGGCCATGAGTGTTTAGCAATAGGTAGTCGATCCTTTCATTCAGATATCAATATTGCTTATCAAATTGCATCATCTATGATTGATGGTATGCATTGTGCAGGGATGAAAACAACGGGTAAACATTTTCCAGGTCATGGTCATGTGATTGCTGATTCTCATAAAGAAACACCAATAGATCATCGCTCTAAAGCACTTATTGAAAATGATATGCAGATCTTTGCAAAATTGATCGCAGAAAAGAAACTTGATGCCATTATGCCTGCTCACGTCATTTATCCTGAATTTAATGATAAACCAGCCAGCGGATCAGCATTTTGGCTTAAAACTGTATTACGTGAACAATTACATTTTAATGGCATTATATTTTCGGATGATTTATCAATGGAAGGTGCAGCGATTTTAGGTAATCATGCTCAACGAGCAGAAGCTGCACTTAATGCTGGTTGTGATTTATTATTGGCATGTAATAACCGCAATGGCACATTAGCTATTTTAGATGCGTTGACTAATTTAAATAAAAAACAATCATTACTAACTGATAAAGCGAAACAGTTATTGACGACAACTAAAATCAATTGTGTTGACTTAATTAATAGCCATGAGTGGCAAGTTCGTCATAACAATTTAATGAAGTTAAATGAAAAGTGGGAAAATTATAATGCAAGCAGCCATCATTGAAATCGATAATAATTCAAAACTGTTGGCTTATAATAATGTAGCAAAAGCGCTATTTTCTGTTAATTTATTGAATTTAAATCAAAAATTTGATTATCAAAATGTATTTAATTTGGATGCAGCATTCAATTTAACTCAGCATGATGATGCTATTATTGTTTTAAATTCGCAGTATTTTTTATTGCAAAAAGTCCGTGAATCATTCAAAATTACTTTTGTTTTACAACCGGTTGAATATTTAAAAAGACGACTATCAAAAATCAATGTTGTTGGCAGTCATGCTTTTGATATTTTTGCCGTTCAAAGTCAAGCTATGCAAAAGTTGATTGCTCAAGCTAAAGCATTTTCGGTGCAACGAGAACCATTATTAATCACTGGTGAAACTGGGACTGGTAAAGATTTATTAGCTAGCGCATGTCACCAATATAGTCCTAGGGGTGATAAAGCTTTTTTAGGTTTAAATTGTGCAGCAATGCCCGATGATGTTGTTGAAAGTGAACTTTATGGACATGCAGCAGGCGCTTATCCCGGAGCAGTTGAAAGTAAAAAAGGTTTTTTTGAGCAAGCAAATGGTGGTTCTGTATTACTTGATGGCATTGATGAGATGTCATTCCAAATGCAAACCAAATTATTACGTTTTATTAATGATGGATATTTTCGAAGAGTAGGTGACGATAACGAAGTTTACGTTGATGTTAGAATCATCTGTGCGACTAAAGTTGATTTAGCTGAGTTAGTGGAACAAGGAAAGTTTAGGAAAGATCTTTATTATCGCTTGAATGTATTGTCTTTAAATTTACCTTCACTAAAAGAGCGCAAGGATGACATAGAACCACTTACTCATATTTTCATTGATGAATTTGCTAATAAGCAAGGTATTACACCGCCAAAAGTGAGTCAGGATGTTATTCCTTACTTAACGCAATACTCTTGGCCAGGTAATGTAAGACAGCTTAAAAATGTACTTTATTCCGCATTATCTCAATTGACATCATCACAATTAACAGTAAAAGATATTGTTCTACCTACGATAACTTCGACCCAAGTTTCTTGGATCAATGATATCGAAAATAAAACACTTGATGAAATGACCAAACAATTCGAAAAAAAGATTTTGTTACAGTTGTATTATAACTATCCGAGTTCGCGCAAACTCGCGAAACGTTTAGGCGTTTCACACACATCAATAGCCAATAAGTTACGGAATTATGGCATTAATCGAATAGATGATTAATTTATAAAAATAATAAAAGAATAAAATAATAAAATAATAAAATAATAATGATTGATTTGTTTTAAAAGATGAAATTGCTGAAACATTTATTATGGAAAATTGACGAGATAATAAAGAATGATTAATTCCTTCAAACAACTTAATCGATATAGAAATTTTTTAATTAAAAAAATTAAGAATAATTTCAAAACAAATCAACTTAATAAACGAAAGTTGAAAAATACTGTATTTGATGCGGATAATTATCACTCAATATTAATTGTCATGTGCGATTTTGGTATCGGTGATGCAATTGTTGCTTCTTTTCTTATTAATGAGTTAAGACGGAATAATTATCAAGTGAATGTTGTTGTGGATGAACGGTTAAACTTCTTATTTAATGGTTTCATTGAAGTCGACAACGCCTACTTTTTTAATAAAAAAAAGATAAAAAAATTTTGTAAAACCGAAAAGAATATCAAGATAGATCTTGCTATTGATCTTTATGATGAAGGTGATAATAGTCTTAGAAGGGTTGAACTTATCTCATCTTTTAACCCTACGCATACCATAGGGTTTAATCAATATAAATTCTTACAATATGATACTTCAATTGACTTTAACGAGGTGAACGCTCATATCACTAAACGAAGCTGTATGATTCTAGATCTTCTGAAAATTAGTTATAATTGTGTTCAATATCATCTTAATATTTATCATGATGAATTATTAACAGCCAAAAAGTTTATTGATGAAGTGTGTAATGGATCGGATAAATTTATTATTGTTTTTAATCCGTTTGGATCGTCTGAAGCGAAAAGTTTTTCGCATGAACAAATAACAATAATTAATGCTTTTTTATCACAACAAAAAAATTGTACTACCATTATTGTCGGAGAACAGAAGCAAATTTGTGGTATTGATGAATTACCGAATATTCATCTTAATAGAAATCCATCTTTTATTGTGGCATCAGCTCTTGTTTCGCTATGTCATTTAGTCATCAGTGTAGATACATCAATTGTACATGTTGCATCAACTTATAACAAACCAATGATCGCTGTTTATAATAATCGTTATAATGCCGGTTTTAATCTAAATAAAGTTTGGGCTCCTATTGGAACAAATGTTAATCTTCTGTTTACTCAGGATAATAAAATTACAAAAGCAGGCGATCCGATAAGTGAATTAGATATTCTAATGGTTATAAAACGGATAAAAGAAACATTAGATCATTTAAGACTCTCAATATAATTTTTTGTATAACATATATTACACAATATCAATAATTGTACAATTTTAGATCATGTTGGTTAACATTATTAAATAAATTAATTAATTTTATAAAAATAAATCTTAAAGACTATTCTTTACGACCTTTAATTCCCATTTTAGTGACGAATAGTATAAACTTAGCGCCATCCAATATTTAGTTTGATAATATTAGTTAGTTTCTTATAAAATAATGTTGAACAGTTATCATTGATTCAATATAGCACTTTAATAAAATTAGAGAATTAAGAGTCAATAAAATTGTTTGGTTATATAAACAAAAAATCTCTAATAGAGTATATTTTATGAAATTAGCAAAAAAGCAGAAAGTTGAAATAAAAATATTAATTGCAATATAAGCATTTTTTAATAATTGGCTATAGACTAAATAGCATTGAAAAAATTAAAATTTTGGCTGTGTGTTGATTTGTAAATTTAGAGCACAATCGTAACAAATATTTTTAAGATATGATTGATAATTGTACTTTAAAAGATATATTATAGTGTTAAATATTACAGATATAAAATGAGCTAAGCTCTATGATAAATAGCAATAGTAAGATTTGTATAAGTTTTTTTGCTTGATTAAAAGATATTGAATCTTTAACTGAATATTAACTAATATTATCAAAGAATAATTGAATGTTTCATCTAATTGCAAAAATAGTACTTAAAGTAATGCGTAATACAGAGATTAAAAAGTCAGAAAAGTGGTAGATTGTAGATGCTATTAGCATTCTGATGTAAAAATTAAATATAGCAACCAATTAATCCATTTAATTGATAACGGTTTTAAAATTACGAATTGCAATGGATGGAAAAATTCAAATTAATACATGAGGTAATATTAATTATGAGTTATCTTAAAGAGTTACAGAGAAAAGTTAATAAATATAAAACAAAATATAGTGTCAATAATAAGAAAATTGCGCTTAAATTAATTTGGTGGAACTTTGTTCAATTAATTAGCTTAAACATCAGTAAACATAAAATATCCAGGAAAAATCTAAATAAAATAGGTTTATTCTTATCTGGGGGTATAGGCGATATTTTAATTGGTTTTAACTACGCTTGTTTTTTACGAGAATATTTAAAGCCTAACAATATCGTCTTTGATATTTTTGTCAATAATGCTGATATGGTAAAATCCTTAGATGGTGGGACAGAATTTAATATTTATTCAAATTTAGAACCGATAAATGGCAAATATCTGTTAAAAATTGGTTTAGTAAGATACCCGCAAATTTTAGAAAATAATCTTATTTATTCAAAGCATTCTAAAAATAAAAAATTGCTTAAACTTATTGACCTTTATAAAGATTTTTACAAGAAAAATACCCGTTTTTTTGATTACTTACCTTTTATGGACGGCATGACTAATCAGTTTTCGCTTATCAATGGACATAAAAGAATACAACAACCTGATATAGCTAATTTATTAAATATTAGTCGTAATTTTAAGTATACCCCTAAAATATTTCACGAAAACCGAATATTAAACAATTTAAGGCTCAAGTCAGGTAAATATATCACTATCAACAGGGGCGTTGATAATCAAGGTAATGTGATTGAGTCCACTAAACTGTGGAGCTTAAACAATTATAATGCTTTAGTGAATCTTATTAAAATCCATTATCCAAATTATATAATTGTTCAATTAGGTGCATCAACCGATCGATGTCAACTTATTGATAATGTTGATATAAACTTGGTTGGCGAAACATCATTAGACGCCCTTAAAGTATTACTTAAGCATTCTGTACTACATATTGATAGTGAAGGGGGAATGGTACATTTAAGAAAGGCTTTAAATGGAGGGGTATCTGTCGTGATTTTTGGGCCTACTTCTGCCGATTTTTATGGATATGATGACAATATTAATATTGCTTCTAAATCTTGCCCATTTAGTTGCGAATGGTTAAATGAAACATGGGCAAAAACTTGCATCAATAGTCTCAACAACCATATCTGCATGAAATCTATAGATACAAATTTTGTTTTTGAACAAGTCAAAAAATTTTTAAAGCATGATGAAAACATTCATTAATTATTGAACATTGTCATTTTATTAGAAAGCATTATGACTAAACTAGCATAGTCAAATAGCAAGATTATTTATTTAAGTTACAATTACTTATTTATTCAGCTTTTTTGTTATAAAAAATAATTTTAATTATTAGAAATTTTTCTCAAAGTTTTCCTTTATTTTAAGGTATAATAGCCCGCCCCAAAGTAAGGTTATTATAAATATATTTAAATAGTTAAATGATATGAGTAAATAAGAATTCAATTATGAATTATTTTGATAAATTACAGCAAAAAGTTAACAAATATAAATCACTTTATTCCAATAAGTATAAAAAAGCTGCAATCAAATTGTTGTGGTGGAATTTGTGTAAACTTTTTGACTTTAAATCAAACAAGCAAAAATTTGATCCGATTACTAATGAACCCTATGAAATTGAATATCGCTTAGATCGTTTATCTTTTTTCATTACAGGGGGAATCGGTGATATCTTAATTAATCTTAATTACTGTAGTTATCTCTTAGATTATTTGAAAGATGAAATTAAAACTATCGATATTTTCGTAAAGAATACCAAATTAGTTAAAGAATTGATTGGGGAATCAGTTTTTAATATCTATCATAAAGATGAGTGGAATCACGATCGAGTAGCTTACTTACTTGATTTTAAAATAGATCGTTTTCCACTAATAGTTAAAAATAATTTAGTTTTACTCCCGTCAAATGTAAATTTGAAATTAAAAAAATTGGTTAAATTGTATGAAGATTTTTATCGAATAAATGGTAAAATTGTGTACGATCCACCTAAAATTGACTCATTAAGTATTCAGTATTCTATAATCAATAATCAAAATAGATTGCAACAACCAGATATTTATGGTTTTTTAAATATTGATCGCAATAATTATAAATTTTTACCAGCACTATCTAATGATGAAAAAGTTTTAAAAGATCTAAAATTAGCCGATACAAAGTTTATTACGCTTAATCGTGGGGTGGATGGGACAAATCCTCAAAGTGAATCCACAAAATTATATCCGCTTGAGTACTATGATGAATTAGTCAGGCTGATAAAAACAGCGTTTCCAGAGTACAATATTGTTCAATTAGGTGTATCGACAGATAGATGTCAGTTAATTAAAGGTACGGATTTAAACTTAGTTGGAAAAACGACGTTAAATCAGTTGAAAGCTATTTTGAAAAATTCCATGTTACATATTGACGGAGAAGGTGGAATGGTTCATTTAAGAAAGTCTTTAGAAGGTGGTGTTTCAGTCGTGATTTTTGGTCCGACTTCTGCAGACTTTTATGGTTATTCAGATAATGTCAATATTTCTTCCAGTGCGTGTCCTTTAACATGCGAATGGATAAATAATAAATGGGCATCATATTGTATCAATAAGAACAACAATCATATCTGTATGAAAAGTATCAAACCAAATTCGATTTTAGAAGAAATTAAAAAAATATTGAAATAGCATAAACTGGAAATATTAATATGAATCAATTTTATTCTTACCTTGATAGATTTAGAAATACTAAAGTAACGGTCATTGGGGATATTATGTTGGATCGTTTTTTGTATGGGACGGTAGAGCGGATTTCTCCTGAAGCACCCGTACCCATTTTCAGATTGGATCATGAAGAGGTAATGTTAGGTGGGGCAGGTAATGTGGCGGCAAATTTAGCGTCTCTTGGCTGTAAACCTACTTTTTTAGGATTTGTTGGTTTAGACACAAACGGTAAGCTTGTTACTTCACTTTTAAAAAATGCAGGAAGCCATAGTCATCTTTATCGATTGAAAAATCATCCAACTATTATCAAAACACGATTCATCGCAAATCATAATCATTTACTTCGTGCTGATGCTGAAAAGCTACTTCCGTTTGTACCTGAATTACTCCCTAAATTTTCTAAGTTAGTCAAGCAAGCCATTAAGATGACCGATATTGTTTTGTTATCGGATTACAATAAAGGTATTTTTAATCAAGAAACCACTCAGATGATTATTAATCTTTGTAAAAAGTTTAATATTCCAGTTATTGTTGATCCAAAAGGTAATGATTATTCTAAGTATCGTGGAGCGACATTAATTAAGCCAAATATCAAAGAATTTTTTGATGCAACAGGTATTAAACTCAATCCTGATAGTCCACAATTTGATGATGAATTGAAACAAGGTGCTGATATTTTCTTAAAACAATATGGTATTAAAAATATTATTGTGACCTTAAGTGAATATGGAATGGCTTATATTTCATGTGAAAATAAAAATTTCATTGTCAAAATACCAACAGAAGCTAAAGAAGTTTTCGATGTTTCAGGCGCAGGAGACACCTCTTTAGCCACATTAGGTATTGCTTTAGGTGCAAAAGCACCAATTGCCGAAGCGATGCAATTAGCCAATATTGCATCAGGAATTGTGGTTGGAAAATTAGGCACAGCAACAGTTTCTTTTAATGAGTTAAAAGCAAAATTAACGACAAAAAAATGTGAAATTAAGTGTACTCGAACAAATAAAATTATCAGTTTATCCGATGCTAAGCCAATTATTGATGAATTAAAAAAACAAGGAAAAAAAATTGGATTTACAAATGGCTGTTTTGATTTGTTACACTTAGGGCATTTAAGTTCTTTGCAACAAGCTAAAAATGTTTGTGATATTCTCATTGTGGGAGTGAACTCAGACGATTCGATAAAAAAATATAAAGGTGCTGATAGACCTATTCAAGATCAAAACACTCGAGCCACGTTACTGGCTTCACTCGAATTTGTTGATTATGTCATCGTATTTAGTGAAGATAATGCGTGTCATATTGTTGAAGAACTTCGACCTGATGTGATTGCGAAAGAAGGCTACACCATTGATAATTGGCCTGAAGCGCAAAAAGTAGTCAGTTATGGTGGCGAGGCCATTATTCTTGAACGTATAGAAGGTTATTCAACCTCTCAGTTAGTCGCTAAATGTAAAAAATAATCGACGATTCGGTGATATAAATGCATATCGAGCAGATATGCATTTTTTTTGATGCATAGATTCTATTCTATTTTCAATTAACGAAGTTTTATTGTAGGAATAATTAACTAAGACTCTTTTAAGCATTTATTAAACTAACGAGACATCGTTATTTGTAGTATAATACCTATTATTTTGATAATTTTTAATTAACTTTATGTCGGACAAATATACCTCTTGGAAAACACTTAGACTGCTTTGGCCTTTTGTTGCACCATACAAAAAAGCATTAATTGCGGCCGTGTTTGGATTGCTATTAAATGCCGCTACTGATGCTACGCTAATTTCTCTTACAAAACCGTTATTGGATCATGGTTTAATGGGGAAAAATTATTCGTTATTGATGATCATTGCTGGTTCGATCATTGGTTTAATACTGTTAAGAGGATTGTCAAACTACGCATCGACCTACTGTCTATCGTGGTTGTCGGGCAAAGTTGTCACCAAATTTAGGCAGTTAATCTTCAATCATCTTGTTAAAAGCCCCGTTAGCTTCCATGATAAGAGTTCTGTGGGTGACCTTGTGTCAGTTATCACATTCAATACACAACTCTTATCCAAAGCTTCATCTGATGCATTAATTATCTTGGTTCGAGAAATTACCTACGCCATTGGACTTTGTTGCGTCATGTTTTATGGTAGTTGGAAATTAGCATTAGTACTATTTATCATTGTTCCTTTAATCATTTTTATCGCACAATTTATTGCCAAAAAATTTAGAGAAACCATTAAATCGATGCAAAAAGGGATGGGTGAAATTACCACCGCTGCCGATGAAATGTTAAACGGTCATAAAGAGGTATTAATATTTAATGCCAAGGATTACGAAAAACGTAATTTTAGCCAGATAACTGATACAGTGCGACGTGGCGTATTAAAAATTGAATTTGTTTCAAGATTGTCAACGCCAATCATCCAGTTGATTGCAACTTTAGGTTTAGGGGGCATCTTGTATCTGGTTGCCAGTGAAAGTTTGGATATCACGCCTGGATCTTTTACCGTTGTATTTTCTGCTATGGTTGCGGTTATGCGCCCACTTCGTGAATTAACCAGTTTACATGTTGAATTACAAAAAGGTGCGGTAGCTTGTGAATCATTATTTGGGATCTTAAATTCACCTTTAGAAGAGGATGAAGGTAAAATTGAGAAAGATAAAGTTAATGGTAATATAGAGTTTAGACATGTTACCTATACTTATCCTACTCGAAATACACCCTCACTCAATGATATCAGTTTTGCGATAAAAGCGGGGCAAACGGTTGCATTAGTTGGACGGTCTGGAGCCGGTAAATCCACTATAGCCAGTTTAATTCCTCGTTTTTATGATGTAACAAACGGCGAAATTCTGTTAGATTCGATTAATATAAAAGATTACACATTAAAATCGTTACGAAGCCAGATTGGATATGTATCGCAACGCGTGCATTTATTCAATGGAACAATAGCCGATAATATTACTTATGGAGAGAAAGGAAAACATTCTCAAGAAGCCATTATGCACGCTGCAAAATTAGCAAATGCTTTAGAGTTTATTGATAAATTAGAACAAGGTATTAATACTGAAATTGGTGATAACGGCGTATTGCTATCAGGAGGACAGCGACAACGGATTGCAATTGCCAGAGTTCTGTTACGTAATAACCCGATTTTAATTTTAGATGAAGCGACTTCAGCATTAGATAATGAATCCGAACGATTGGTACAGGAAGCCATTGAAATTTTGCAAAAAAATCGTACATCTATCATTATTGCACATCGATTATCAACCATTGAAAAAGCCGATCGAATTTTAGTTATTGATGAGGGAAAAATCATTGAAGATGGGAATCATGAATCACTTTTAGCGCTGAATGGTATTTATTCTCAAATGCATAAAATGCAATTTAATGCGTAATATCATTAATTTATTTATGAAGAACAATATGACTAAAAAACATCAACAAGAAAAGCATGATCTCGATAAAGATTCATCAACATGGCAAACGTTTTTGAAACTGTGGCCATATATTATTGAGCATAAACTCATTTTATTTGTCTCTGTATTATTACTTTTCTTAAGTGCATTTGCCGATACATCACTCATAGCAATATTAAAACCCCTTTTAGATAGAGGGTTTAGTGATGGTGATAAAAGTTTTTTATTTATGGCTCCCATCTATATTTTTGGGTTGGTTTTATTACGAGGTATAGCTAACTATGGCTATTCGGTTTCGTTAGCGTTTATCTCTGGTAAAATTGTTATGCGGATTAGACAAAGGTTATTTAACCATTTTGTCGATGCGCCGGTTAGTTATTACGATCAAAATTCGAATGGTCGATTATTGTCTCGCATAACTTACGATACCGATCAGGTAGCCTCGTCATCATCCGATGCTTTAATTATCATTATTCGTGAATCAGCGTTTATTTGTGGATTATTTTATACGATGTTTTATAACAGTTGGCAATTATCATTGTCACTGATCATCATTACTCCCATTGTTATTGGTTTAATTACGTTTATTTCTGTGAAATTCCGACGATTAGCTAAAAACATGCAAAATTCAATGGGTAATGTCACCATGTCTGTTGAACAAATGTTAAAAGGACATCGTGAGATCATCGTATTTGGTGCACAAGACGAAGAGTCGAACAATTTTGTTAAAATAAGTAATAAGTTTCGTCGTGACGGTATGAGACTTGTCTCTATTTCAGCGCTCTCTACCCCAATTGTTCAGTTAGTTATTTCATTTGCAATTGCTTTTGTTTTATTAACGGCAAGTAATCCAGATTTAAATATCACAGCGGGTGAGTTTACGGTTGTTTTTTCTTCCTTAGTTGCGCTTATGCAACCTATTAAAAGTTTGACTAGTGTGAATGCGAGTTTTCAAAAAGGTATGGCGGCATGTCAAACACTCTTTTCCATTTTGGAGCAACCTGTCGAAAAAGACACGGGTAAACTTAACATTGAGCGTGTAAAAGGGGATATTGAATTTAAGCATGTTAGTTTTGGTTATGAAACCCGACAACAACTTGCGATCCAAGATATTAGCTTTATTGTTTCGGCAGGAAAAACCGTGGCTTTTGTTGGGCGTTCGGGTTCAGGCAAAACGACGATCACAAATTTACTGACACGTTTTTATGATATTTCTGAAGGTGAAATATTGATTGACGGACATAACATTCAAGATTTAACCCTGTTTTGTTTAAGGAACCAAATTGGATTAGTCTCGCAAAATGTTTTTCTGTTTAATGATACCATTGCCAATAATATTGCATATGGTCGACTTGATCAGTATTCACAAGCTGAAATCGAAGCAGCCGCTAAAAAAGCTTTCGCTTATGATTTTATCATGAATTTTGAAAAAGGTTTTGACACAAAAGTCGGGGAAAGTGGAGTATTATTATCAGGCGGTCAACGCCAGCGAATCGCTATTGCAAGAGCATTATTGCGTGACAACCCTATTTTAATCTTAGATGAAGCGACCTCTGCATTAGATACGGAATCTGAACGTGCCATTCAAAAAGCGTTAGATGAATTACAAAAAGGCCGAACTTCTTTAGTGATTGCACATCGACTCTCAACGATTGAAAATGCCGATGAGATTCTAGTCATTGATGATGGACATATTATTGAGCAAGGTAATCACGCAGCTTTATTAGAGAAAAAAGGAATATACTTTAATTTATACACAGGTAAACAATTTCAATGAATTAAGTGAATGTAAACTATAATCAAAAGCTGTATTAGTAAAATCGGAAAAGTTGCTACTATTGGATTTTTGAGGGTAAAAAGAATAATTGCAAGATATTTAATTTAAAAATATTATTTGTAGTAGATGGTGAATCATGGAAATAATTTAGATGAACAAACATAATACGATAAACATCGCTTTTTGCTCAGATAAAAATTACTTAAAATATGTAGCGATAGCTATTCAATCAATTTATTTTAACAATATGAATAATGCGTTAAAATTTCATGTTTTTCTTAATGATGTCGAGCAAGACGATATTGATCAATTGAGTCGTTTAAGCTCAGACATTATCGTCTATCC
Source organism: Gilliamella sp. B3023 (assembly GCF_026536845.1). Classification (NCBI taxonomy): domain Bacteria; kingdom Pseudomonadati; phylum Pseudomonadota; class Gammaproteobacteria; order Orbales; family Orbaceae; genus Gilliamella; species Gilliamella sp. B3023. The sequence continues at coordinate 51,466 of NZ_JAFNNH010000011.1, read as the reverse complement.
TATACCTAAAGCATGTTTGGACAAATATGATAACGAACATGCGATAAAGCATCTTAATCGTTCCATGTTTATTCGACTACTTGTTCCGCGTTTATTAAATGGAAAAGTGGATAAATTAATCTATTTAGACGCTGACATACTTTGTTTCAAAGATATATCTGCAATAAATAATATCGACATCGATAATGTCGTGTGTGCGGCCTGTATTGATTCATTAAATAATGAAAACGTTTCTAAAAATATTCAACGATTAAACTTATCAACTACACATTATTTTAATTCAGGTTTTTTATATATTAATGTAAAAAATTGGAATGATTTTAACACCGAAGAGAAAGTAAATACGCTTTTATTATCGTATAAAGGTCAGTTGCGTTATCCTGATCAAGATGCGCTTAACATGGTATTACAAAATAATGTGTTAATCATTGATCCTAGTTGGAACTACTTATTCACATGGATTAATGAAAAAGACAAAGACAAGTTCTTTGAAACTGAAAAAAATTTACCTTCATTTATTCATTTTACAGGAGCTAGGAAACCTTGGTACCATGAGCATGTGGGGGTAGCCCAGAATTGGTATCTTTTTTATAAACATTTTACGCCATGGCGAGATAGTGGTTTAGACAGCTATCAAGATAAAATGAGACCAACTGATTACCGAGTCTATGCAAAAAAATTTCTTAAAAAAGGTCATTTATTGAAAGCCTTAAAATATGCATTGATGTATATTAAACTTAAAAACAAAAAATAAAATTAATAAAAATGAAATTAAGTGATGAATTGTTCAAAGTAATCTATCGACTAACGCATTCTAAGCGTTATAAACATAACCGTAAACGTTGGCCTCATGTCAAAATCTGTCGTGGGGACTGTGGCCAAATAGTCGATTTTGCTTATAAAGGGATCACTATTCCTATCATCGATCTTAAGTCATTAAAACATGCCTTTACCGGTCAATTAGTAATGGTTGCTTCTGGACCATCCATTAATCAAATAACGTTTAAACACTCTCCATCGGTTTTGACTTTAGGGGTAAATGGCTCATATTGTCTAAAGGACAAGATAAACTTCAATTTTTACGTTATCACGGATATTCACTTTTTTTCTCAACGACCTGAGATTGTAGAACAAATTATTGCTAACCCAGATCTTCTCTTATTTTTGCAAGTGGATGGTTTAGTGAAAATCATAAACCTTTTCGGTAACCAATCCATCTGTTGTAAAGTAGCGTTAATTGAAGATGCGTTCAAACTGACTTATCAACCGATCCAAACATTGACCGAAATTGAAAAAGATCCTACCCGAAATAAAAGTATTTACTTCTATCATAATGATCATCGGGAACATGAGCCGTTAGCCTTTGAGACAAATATTGTCAATGGCGTATTTCCGGCTAAAACTGTTGTTTATTGGGCGCTTCAAATAGCCGTTTACTTAGGTTTTAACCAACTTTATTTAGCTGGTGTTGATTTAAATAATTTCCATTTACCTCGATTTTATGAAACACCAGACAATATCACCTATTCACAATTAGCATCTGATTTTGAAAAAAATATTCTCCCTGCTTTTGAGCACGCAAGTTCTGTCATGAAAGCGTTAAAAGTAGAGGTTAAAAATATGTCTTTAGATAGTGCTCTTGATACGGATATTTTCGAAAAACAGGCTTATAACGATGTTTTTAATTCATTATAAGTGAGTAAGCTTACGCTATATAAACTTCATGACAATAATATTTTTTAAGTGAAATCTGATTTAAAGATTTATTGTCAGCTGATCTATATAGTGCTTTAAGTTCATTATATCTAAATTTTGGGCTGAGTTTTCGGGTGCAATGATCTGTATTGCATTTTCATAATTAGGTTTATACACATCGTTATTTTTATATCGGGGATCAAAAGTATCAATCTCAGAACTATAAACACTAATTAAAGGTTTATTATAAGCATTGGCAAGATGTACAATAGAGGTATCAACTGAAATAACAAAATCACAATGTTTAATTAACGACGCAGCATGAAAAAAATGATTGAGTGGATTAATTACTATATTTGGTGATGGATGTAATTTACTGATTTTATCTGGCAAACCAACGACAATGGTTACTATATTGGGGTAACTCGACATAAGATCTATGATATCTTGTGCCTGTTTGCTTGAAAAACTTCGGCGATCTGAGGATGCATAAGGATTAAAAATACAGATTTTTTTAGATAGATAATTAGATAAAAGATCTTCAACTTGTAAATCATATTCATCGGAATAATGAAGATCATATTTGTAATCATTTTCGCTTGTTTGTATATTAATTCTATTTAAAATATATCTAAATCTTTGACTAAAATGTGCACTAAAATCCGTATAGGTGATGATTGAGTCATATACACGGTAACAATTGGGATAGTTAAAGCCAATAGTATGTTTAGGTTTTATTGTCTTAATGATCTTAAAAATCCAATTGGAATAACTGGTTCTATTGTTTGGATCAATAAATAGATCGCATTCTAAAGATTTTAAAACACGAATCTGTGATTTGGTTAATGGTCTGTCAAGACAAATAACTTGACTGACATAAGGATTAGATTCAAATAAAAAAGCATTGGATTTTTTTGTCAGCACTGTCACTTCAAAACCGTGAGTGGCGAGAATTTTAGGCAGTCCTGATATGATAACAGCATCGCCAAGTCCATTTTTACATGCTTGAATGATGACTTTATCTATTTTTGATAAATCTAATTGAGACCGTTTCAGCTTAAAGGACAAAATAAAAAGTTTTACATTTTTGAATAAATAATTTCGTTTTCTGTTTAATTTGCTAATTGTATTGATAATTTTTTTAAGCATCGGCTAGGTCTAATTGTTTTGTCTTGATTTTTTTATTGTACCAAAATTTGTATCAGTAAAACATAACCATTAATAAGATAAAATGTTTTTTAAATTATGAAAAACAAATAAAGAATATTTTAATCTGATTGAATAAGAACACTCGAAAATAACGATATTATACAATATAATATCTTTATTCATTAATTAAAAAGGTAATTATTATGATTGTTGTGACCGGTGGAGCAGGATTTATTGGTAGTAATATTGTAAGAGGTCTAAATAAAAAAGGATTTAAAGATATCCTTGTTGTTGATGACTTAAAGGATGGGACAAAATTTTGTAATCTTGTTGATCTCGATATTGCTGATTATATGGATAAAGATGATTTTATTGTCGCCATTTTATCCAACGAAAATTTAAATATCGATGTCATTTTTCATCAAGGTGCATGTTCCTCAACGACTGAGTGGGATGGCAAATTTATGATGGAAAACAATTATCAATATTCTAAAGATCTACTACACTACTGTTTAGAACTTGATATACCATTTTTATATGCTTCTTCTGCTGCAACTTATGGTGGTCGTAGCGACAACTTTATCGAAGATAGAGCTTATGAAAAACCGTTGAATGTATATGGGTATTCTAAATTTTTATTTGATCAATACGTAAGACAAGTATTACCAACGGCTAAATCACAAGTATGTGGTTTTCGCTATTTTAATGTTTATGGGCCTCGTGAAACACACAAAGGTAGTATGGCAAGCGTTGCATATCATCTTAATGAACAGCTTCACAAAGGCGAAAAACTTAAATTATTCGCCGGAAGTGATACTTTCAAACGTGATTTTATTTATGTGGAAGATGTGGTTGATGTCAATTTATGGTTTTGGGAAAATAAAGTATCAGGCATTTATAACTGTGGAACCGGCAAAGCAGAATCATTCCAAACAGTTGCCGATGCGGTACTTCACTATCATAAAAAAGGTGAAATTGAGTATATACCTTTCCCGGAACATTTAGAAGGACGTTACCAACGTTTTACGCAAGCTGATTTAACAAAATTTAGAAATTCAGGTTGTCCGATTCAATTCAAATCGGTGACTGAAGGTACTACCGAATACATGAAATGGTTAAATAACCAATAAAGTTTATGCTTTTTGGGCCATAGCATTTTTAATCATTTTAACAACATCCTCCCTTAATAAACCTTTTTATTGTCACAACATTAAGGGAGGGGTTGATGAAGCGATTTTTCTTAAGTTTGTAATATTATCTAGTGCTGCTTGTAAATAATTGTTATAGTATATCGATTATTTAAGTTACTTGTTGTTCAATTCCAATATAATAAATTCATCTCTTTTTTATGAAAATACTATTTTCTTCATATCAAATTATTCCTAAATAATTTTTCAAGTATGAATAAAAAATTGGGCTTATCTTCTAATTAGGTGCATTTTAAGTGATTAATGATTTTGCAGAAAATGGTTTGCTTGCGACAGCTATAGATGGTTTTGTTGCTAGAGAACCACAAAGACATATGGCAAATAAGGTCACTGAAGCAATAAATGCACAAAAGTCATTGGTGGTCGAAGCGGGTACTGGAACGGGTAAAACCTTTGCATATTTAGTTCCTGCATTACGCAGTGAGAAAAAAGCAATAATCTCAACAGGCTCCAAGAATTTACAAGAACAGTTATATAGTAAAGACTTACCCATTATCAAAAAAGCTTTAAACTATACTGGTAAAATTTCACTTCTTAAAGGTCGAGCCAATTATCTCTGTTTAGAGCGCATGTATCATCAATATGCTGCTGCCGGAGATTTAGATAAGAATTTACGAACTGATCTGGTTCGGGTTAAAAATTGGTCAATCAAAACAAAAGATGGTGACATTAGTAAATGTACAACTGTTACCGAAGATAATCCAATTTGGCCAATTTTAACTAGCACAAATGATAATTGTTTGGGTAGTGATTGTGAACATTACAACGATTGTTATGTGGTTAAAGCTCGTAAAAGAGCCATGAACGCTGATATTGTTGTTGTTAATCATCATCTATTTTTAGCTGATGTTGTTGTGAAAGATACCGGATTTGGTGAACTAATTCCTAAAGCTGATGTGATGATATTTGATGAAGCGCATCAACTTCCTGATCTTGCGTGTCACTATTTTGGTGAGCAGTTAACAAGTCGACAACTGTTCGACTTAGCTAAAGAGATAAATTTGGCTTATCGAACAGAAGTCAAAGACATGTCACAACTCCAGCAGTGTGCTGATAAACTACAAAAATGTACCCAAGATTTAAGATTGTTGATAAGCCAGCAAAATAATAAAGGAAATCTTCGTTATCTATTTAATCAAACCAATATTAAACAAGAATTATCTTATTTATTTGATGCGCTTGATTTTTGCAAAGAAGTTCTGTTATTAGCGATAGGGCGATCCACAACTTTAGATAATTGTTATGATCGAGTTAACCAATACCAGCAATTATTAAAAAAATTGTCCGAAACTCATGTACCAGGTTTTAGTTATTGGTATGAAAGTTCATATAGCTCTTTTCTCTTTGCATTAACTCCATTGTCGGTAACGGAAAAATTTGAGGAATTATTAATCCAGCGTAAAGGTGCCTGGATTTTCACATCAGCAACATTATCAGTTGATAATCAATTAGATTACTTTACCAAACGTTTAGGTTTAACTAATGCAGAATCATTAATTTTAGAAAGCCCATTTGATTATACCAATCAGACTATTTTGTGTGTACCACGTTATATACCATCACCAAATGAAAGAGGCAATGCTGAAAAACTTGTCAATATTTTATTACCGGTTATTGAGGCAAACAAAGGGCGTTGTTTTTTCCTTTGTACATCTTATGCAATGATGAATGCATTAACTGAACATTTTCGCTTACATACCGAATTACCGGTTTTAGTTCAAGGTGAAACAAGCAAATCAAAACTCCTTGAACAGTTTATTGAAAGTGGTAATGCACTATTGATCGCAACTAGCAGTTTTTGGGAAGGGATTGATGTTAGGGGAGATACTTTATCTTGTGTTATTATAGATAAATTACCGTTTACCTCACCAGATGATCCCTTAATGAAAGCGAGAATGGAAGATTGCCAAATGCAAGGTGGCGATGCCTTTAATGAAGTGCAATTACCTGAAGCCGTTATTACCTTAAAACAAGGTGTTGGGCGATTAATCCGTCATCATAATGATCGTGGAGCAATTATTATTTGCGATAATAGATTAGTTATGCGACCTTATGGGGCAACGTTTATAAATAGTTTACCACCATCGCCAAGAACCCGAGATGTTAACAAGGTAATCAATTTTTTATTATCTAACAACCAATCAGATAATCTGGAAACCAAATGAGTACTATTTTAGCCATTGATACTTCGACAGAAGCTTGTTCTGTAGCTCTATTTTTTCAAAATGAAATCACTCATGATTTTATGATTTCGGCACGTGATCATACTAAAAAGATCTTACCAATGGTTGATAAAATTTTAAGTCAATCAGGTTGCACGCTTTCACAACTTGATGCTATTGCTTTTGCTCAAGGTCCTGGTAGCTTTACTGGAGTAAGAATAGGTATTGGTGTAGCTCAAGGATTAGCATTAGGAATTGATAAACCGATGATAGGTGTCTCAACTTTGATGACCCTAGCGCAAGGCGCTTATAGGAAAACAGAGGCAAAGAAAGTCATACCTGCGATAGATGCTAGAATGGGCGAAGTCTATTTAGGACAATATGAGTATCAAAACCAAAATTGGCAAACGATCATTCCAGAGTGTGTCGTCAAACCTGAAAATGTAATCAATAAAATTCAAAAAAGTCATAATGATTATTACTCAGCAGGTACGGGGTGGCAAACTTATCCTGAAATGTTAACAGGAACTAAGCCTAGTGAAGTATTCTTACCAGAAGCACAAGATTTGGTGGTTATCGCTCATCAAAAATGGTTAAGAAAAGAAGTTGTTAAAGTTGAAGATGTCGAGCCAACTTATTTGCGTAATGAAGTTACATGGCAAAAATTGCTGGGGCGTTAAGATAAACCACCGAAATGGTTTATCTGTATTTGATGTGCAAAAGTATTTAGTCTTGAAATAATCCCAAATTAGCTTTGGCATATGCTTCAAAATCAGTACAGCCACCAATTGGTTTTTCATCAATAAAAATTTGCGGTACGGTTTCAACCGGTTTACCAACACTTTTAGAAAGATCTTCCTTGGTAATACCTTCTGCATTTATATCTACATATCGATATGAAAAATCATCACGTTCTTGAGATAACTTTTCGGCAAGCTCTTTAGCTCGCACACAATATGGACATCCTTGACGTCCAAAAATAACAGCGTACATATTTCACCTCTATGAGTTAAATTGAATAAAATTACTATACTTTAGTTTTGAATAAAAAAAAGTAGATAAATCTAGTTGATATAATAGATTATATCTATTGATATTACATCCGCATAGCGTGTAAGGTATACGTTTTAATCATTTAAATGATTAATTGATTATTTTATAGCTGCTTTTATTAAAAAAAGTTGAGGAACGGGGTTTTTTAATTCTTTAAATTGATGCTAATTTGATATTACTCGCTATAATTTAAATTTCAACCATTAAATGGATGTCAAAATGCTAAAAAAAATAATAGTTATTTTTTCATTAACCTTATCAATAACAGTGTTTGCGGCACAAAAAGGGTGTGCTGTAAAACCCAATTACGATATAGTGATAAATAAAGACAACATCCAAATCGTAAATAAGTCGAATGATTTATCGATCAAGAATGATGGCAAAGTAATACTTAATAAGAAAACAATATCAGCTAGCCCTCAATTACGTAAAAATCTCAATGAATTTCAAAAAAGTCTAAGATCACAATTACCACAACTAGAACAACAATCATTAGATTTATTATTGGAAGTAAAAGTTGCTTTCGATCTAGCAATAACAAGAAAATTAAGTGATGACCGAGAACTACATGGCGAATTAAATAAATTATATAAACGATTAGTTAAGTTGTTACATCGTTCAATTATAACTGAAAATGGAACAACAAAATTTTATTACCAAAACTTTAATAAATTAAAAAAAGATGGACAAGATATCGGTGAACGTATTTTTTATAATGTTGTGGGAGGAAGTATTTTAGAATTTAACTTCTTTAAAAACTTTGGTGCCATCAAAGATATCTCAAAAAATGAATGGAAAGCTCAAAAACCTAAACTTAAAGCATTCGATTCACATATTTGTTCGGTAATTACTGATATAGACAAACAATATCAACAGATTTTAACAGAACTTAGTCAATCAACCGATAAGTGAATAGACAATAATAAAAACTTTTGCGAGAATACCCCATTCATTGGGTAAAAGAAGTAATCGCTTATGACTGCAAAAATAATTGATGGTAAAGCGTTAGCGCAGCAAATACGTAACGAAATAGCCAAAAAGGTAAAATCACGGACTGAACAAGGTTTATCTGTTCCAGGACTAGCTGTTATACAAGTTGGTTCTGATCCCGCTTCTAAAATTTATGTTAAAAATAAGCAAAAAGCTTGTGACGATGTCGGCTTTGCTTCTTTTGCTTATGATTATCCATCTTCAACCACTGAGGCATTATTAGCGTTGATCGATGAATTAAATCAACGAGCCGATGTTCATGGCATCTTAGTTCAGCTTCCATTACCAGATAACATTGATAAGACAAAAGTGTTAGAGCGTATCGATCCTCGTAAAGATGTTGATGGTTTTCATCCTTATAATATTGGTCATTTATTACAACGCGATCCGATATTACGCCCATGCACGCCGTATGGTGTTGTTAAAATGTTAGAATCAACCGGCATTAATTTATCTGGCTTAAACGCAACAGTTGTAGGCGCATCAAGCATTGTTGGACGTCCTATGGCGTTAGAATTATTGTTATTAGGTTGTACCACAACGATTACTCATAGCAGAACTATTGATCTAGAAAAGCATGTTCGTAATGCTGATATTGTTGTTGCGGGTGTTGGAATCCCTAACTATGTTAAGGGAGAATGGATCAAACCTGGTGCTATCGTAATTGATGTTGGAATTAACCGTTTACCTGATGGCAAACTTGTTGGAGATGTAGAATTCGATATTGCTAGCCAACATGCCGGTTGGATCACACCTGTACCTGGTGGAGTAGGGCCAATGACGGTTGCAATGCTAATGAGTAATACATTAGAGGCATGTGAAAGATTTAGCGAGTAAGTCTAAGATAATAGACAGATTTGTATTATGATTTTTATGAATTAAAAAATGAAAATAAGGACATCTTATGATTATATTTCATACTTCTTTAGGTGATATTAAGATCAATACTTTTGATGATAAAGCTCCTGAAACAGTCAAAAATTTTGTTGAATATTGTAAAGAAGGTTTCTATGACAACACTATATTCCATCGAGTGATTAATAATTTTATGATTCAAGGTGGTGGATTTGAGCCAGGTATGAAACAGAAAAAAACTAAAGCTCCAATCAAAAATGAGGCTGCTAATGGTCTAAAAAATAGTCGTGGTACTTTAGCTATGGCACGTACAAGTGATCCTCATTCCGCGACGGCTCAATTCTTTATTAATGTCGTTGATAATGATTATTTAAATTATCGTTCTTCTGATATTAATGGTTTTGGTTACTGCGTATTTGCAGAAGTTGTGGATGGCATGGATGTTGTCGATAAGATCAAAGCCGTTAAAACTGGCCGTAATGGAATGCATTCTGATGTGCCAGTTGAAGATGTCGTGATTAAGAGTGTAACGGTTGAATAATCCTGTTCGCTTTTTTATCGCAGATATTCACCTCGGTGAAAACGAGCCTGCTGCACATCATTTTGATATTACAGCAGGCTTTTTGTCATTTCTTAAACAATTACCTAATGGCTGTGAACTCTATATTCTAGGGGATTTGTTTGACTATTGGGTGGGGGATGATGTTGATTCAACACTACACAAACAGATTTCGGATGCTTTAAATGAGTTATCCTCAAAGCAAATTAAAAAGTTTTTTGTCCACGGTAATCGTGATTTTCTGATTGGTAAAGACTACGCTAAGCGATGTGATATGACCTTACTAGGCGATATTAATTGTTTAGTCAATCAGGATAAAAATATTGTTTTTTTACATGGCGACCTGCTTTGTATTGATGATCATCAATACCAAAAATTCCGAAAAATCATGCATAAAAAGTGGCTACAAAAGTTATTTTTATTCTTACCATTATTTATTCGATTAAAAATTGCGACGAAATTACGAAAAGAGAGTAGTCAGCATAATCAAATAAAATCAGAAACTATTATGGATGTAAATCCACAAGCAGTAATTGATATGATGATTGAGAATAATGCCAATATAATGGTTCATGGCCATACTCATAAACCTGCAACCCATCATCTAACCATTAATGGTGAATCAGTAACCAGAATAGTATTAGGTGCTTGGCATGATGGTGTTTCATATATAAAACAAGAAGAGAATAGTACTACATTAAAGCTTTATAGCCAGTCTTTCAAATAGTTACTTTGTAATATTTGTTCTGTCGTATCAAAGTCTATTAATTTCCCCTGTTCTAACACGGCTACATGCTGAGCAATACGTTTGACTTCATTAATATTATGGGTGACATAGATAATAGGTATGTTCAAGTCACTCACTAGTTTATTAATATAGCTTAATAACTCCTTTTTACGGGGCATATCTAAAGCGGATAAAGGTTCATCCATCAATAATAATTTGGGGTTGGTTAATAAAGCTCGACCAATGGCAACTCGCTGTTTTTCACCACCTGACAGCATCGCTGGATAACGATCAAGTAGTGAACCAATATTGAGCACATTGACAATATCATCAAATTTTTCTGTATTTAACGATCGTGCCCCATACGTTAAATTTTTGATTACTTTATAATGAGGAAAAAGTAGTGCATCTTGAAAAACAGTACCAATTTGTCTTTTCTCTGGTGTGACAAAAATATGTTTTTCTGTATCGACTAAACTATCTTGTTTTAAATTGATATAACCATTATCAGGTTTGATTAAACCATTAATAAGGTTGATAAGTGTTGATTTTCCCGAACCAGAAACCCCTAAAACAGCAGTCACACCTTGGCAGTTAATTTCATGTTTAAATTCGAAAACAAACGAGGCAAGTTTTTTGCTTACATTGATATTTAACATTATCGCTATCCTGTTAATTTCTTTTTATGCCAACGATTTAGCATCTCTGAAACGAATAAGGCAACTAAAGATAAAATGATCGAAACAATACAAAGTCGTAATGCTCCTGACTCGCCATCTGGGGTTTGTAATAAGGTGTACATTGCTAATGGAAGGGTGCGTGTTTCTCCTTGAATGTTTGATACAAAGGTAATTGTCGCGCCAAATTCACCTAAGCAACGAGCAAAACCGAGCACGACTCCCATTAAAATCCCAGGGAAAGCTAATGGTAACGTGACAGTCATAAAGACTCGAAATGGTTTAGCACCTAAGGTTCGAGCTACATTTTCTAAACGTGAATCTATCGATTCAATTGCTAATCGAATCGATCGAACCATAAGCGGGAACGCAACCACAGCAGAAGCTAAAGCTGCGCCTTGCCAATTGAAGCTAAAGCTTAAATGAAAATATTTATCTAACCATTCGCCAATAAAGCCATGGCGACCCATTGTTAAGAGTAGAAGATAGCCTAATACTACTGGAGGCAACACTAAAGGCAAATGGACAATGCTATCAAATAGTGATTTACCGATAAATTGACATCTTGCTAAAATCCAAGCTGTCAACACACCTATTGGAAGGCTAAAGACAATTGCTGCTCCTGCTATTTTCAAGCTTAACAGCAATGTTTGCCATTCATACTCAGTTAACATCATCTTGTTTAAATTCTATTCAGTTATAAAACCATATTTTTGGAAAATCTTTTTGGCAGTTTCAGAACTTAAATATTGATAAAATTCTTTTGCTTCAGGTTTAAGTAATGTGATCGGATATTCAATTGGCGTAAATGTCTCAGCGGGAAAGCTACCAATAATTTTCACTTTATCACTTACTTTCGCATCAGTACTGTAAACAATACCTAATGCAGCTTCATTACGCTCAACTAACATTAATGCATCACGAACATTACTTGCTGGCGCCATTTGAGGCAATAATTTATCAAATACGCCTAAATTGGTTAAAGATTCCTTAGCATAAAGCCCTGCAGGTACATGGTCAGGATCACCAACAGCTAACCTTTCTCCTTTTGGTAAAATGGCTTGCCAATCAGTATTTGCATTAATTTCTACCTTTTCTAATTTAGATTGTTTTGGAGCAATCAATACTAATCCATTTTTTAACAAATTCTGTTTATCTGTTGCAACTTTGTGTTCAATAAGATAATTCATCCACTTTTGGTCAGCAGACATAAATATATCAGCAGGTGCCCCTTGTTCAATTTGTTTGGCTAATACAGAAGATGAAGCAAATGAGAAAACAATTTCTGCATCTTTGTAAGAAGTTGCAATATCTTGCATTGCATTAGTAAGTGATGCTGCTGCAAATACCGTAATTTTTTGGGTGGCAGATGTTGTTAAACTGACGAGTAAAGTTACTATAAATAGTGATACACCAATGATTCTACGCATTTTATTCCTCACATTCGTTATGTAATAAACTATATAGCGATGCTATCAAAATTTATTAATAAAGTACAATCAAACTTTAAGCAGTACACTATTTTTATTCTTTACGAATATGGCTAAGGACATTTTTTGAAGGAAAAGAAAAAAACGTCTACAATAGATTTACTTTTTTATTGAAAGTAGCTTGTTTATTCAATTAAGGCATAAAGTAATGCTGTCACCAGAAATATTATTAACTTTAAACATAAATCAGCAATTATTTACTGATCCCAGACGAATTGCCTTATTAAAAGCAATTGAACTAACTGGCTCACTAACCCAAGCGGCTAAGAAAGTCGGTATTAGCTATAAAACTGCTTGGGATGCGATAAACGAAATCAATCAGTTATCACCAAAACCTTTTTTGATAACAGCAACGGGTGGTAAAAATGGCGGAGGCACAAAACTTAGCGCTTATGCGGTAAGGTTTATTCAGCTTTATGATCTCTTAACTCAACTCCAATATAATGCTTTTAATATTCTAAATGACGACAATATTCCTCTTGATGATATATTAAAAATAACTGCTAAATTATCATTACAGACTAGCGCCCGTAATCAAATCTATGGCAATGTTTCGAGCATTGAAACTAACAATATAGCTGGGTTTGTAAAAGTAAAATTAAATGATAACCAAACTGAATTAAAAGCTTATATAACTCAACAAAGTATTGCGCGTTTAAAATTGAATATTGATAAAACTGTTCTTTTATTGATTAAAGCACCTTTGATTGAATTGAATGATTTAAATGAAAATCAATTAAGAGTTAAAGTTGAAAAAATAGTAAGCGATGGTCAATTATCTGAGATCTCATTTTCATTACCTTCCGGTATGATGCTTTATGCTAATAAATTAACCAGTGAAATTAATCATCTAAAATTAACCGAAGGCCAAAAAACTACCATATCCATCCATCCCCAGAACATCATTGTTGCCACATTAGTCTAGCAGTTTGAGGTATTTATGTTACAAATTGAAAATGCAGTATATAAAATAAGTGATTTCAACGTTTTTAAAATTGAATCATTGACTATCAATAGTGGTGACATTGTCGCTTTTGTAGGTCGAAATGGCTCGGGCAAGTCGGTATTGGCTAAAGCATTAGCTGGTAATCAACCGTTATTGTCGGGTAAAGTTATCAATCAATTTAAATCAATAGCGCATATCTCATTTGAGCAACTTCAAAAAATAATAGATGATGAATGGAAACGCAATAATACCGATATGCTTAGTGACAACGAAGATGATACTGGATTAACTACAGCAGAAATTATTCAAGAAGTTAATCAAGATGCCGAACTTTGCGAACATTTAGCCCGACAATTTGGTATTGAACATCTGTTAGATCGTCGCTTTAAATATCTCTCAACCGGTGAAACACGCAAAACATTGATATGTCGCACATTAATGAGCCGACCGGAACTGCTAATTTTAGATGAACCGTTTGATGGTTTAGATGTTGCATCTCGAGCAAACCTAGCTGAAAAACTTAAACAACTCGCTGAAAAAAATATTACGATTGTAATGGTGTTGAATCGTTTTAATGAAATCCCAATATTTGTAAAAAATATTGGAATACTTGCTAACTGCCAGCTATTGAAATTTGGATCCAAAGACACCATATTAAATGACGTAGCCATCAAGCAACTTGCGAATTTAGAACAGCTATCAAACTTTACTTTACCCGAACCGGATGAAACACCCATTCAACTACCCGATACATTAGACCGCATTATATTAAATAATGGTCATGTTCAATATGATGGAAAGGCAATTATTAATGGACTTAGTTGGTTGGTAAAAGCGAATGAAAATTGGCAGATCATTGGTCCTAATGGCGCAGGTAAATCGACATTATTAAGTTTAATAACTGGCGATCATCCTCAGGGTTATAGTAATGATTTGACGCTATTTGGGCGAAAACGAGGGTCTGGCGAAACAATATGGGATATTAAACGTCATATTGGTTATGTCAGTAGTAGTTTTCATCTTGACTATCGAGTTAGCTTGAGTGTGGAAAATGTATTGGTATCGGGGTACTTTGATTCAATTGGGGTCTACCAAGCGATTAGTGATAAACAAGCAAAGTTAGTTAAGCAATGGTTACAATTACTAGATTTGACTGATTTAGCCGATAAACCCTTTCAATCATTATCTTGGGGACAACAGCGATTAGTATTGATAGCGAGAGCTTTAGTGAAACATCCAACATTACTTATCTTAGATGAACCGCTACAAGGACTGGATCATCTAAATAGAGAACTAGTAAAAAATTGGATTGATAATTTAATTGGTAAAGGTCGTACACAATTATTGTTTGTTTCACATCATGCAGAAGATGCACCAAAATGCATCACTCATCGATTAACTTTTGTGCCAAATGATACTGTTGGCTATCAATATAAAATTGAGCGTATCAAATAATGGATTAGTTATAAACTATTAAAATGAGACTTAAAAATAGAAATAATCAATAAAAAAACTTTTTTTTAGTGGCGTTTTTTTAAGCTAAAAATTCAAAAAAGTCTATATTGATTATACTTAGCAAGTTATCCCCGTTGCCTGTGGATAAGTCTGTGAATAGTTAATTGAAAAGTGTGCTAACTTCAATGTCTATCAGGTTTTTATTTAATTTGATTACAACTTAGCCATGATTTTAATAATTATTATTAATCATAACGTTACGATAAATCAAGGTATAGTTTTAATAATGTCTTAACAAACTTTTAACTTAACTGAACAAAAAATATAACATTTTTAAAGGTCAAGTGTTTTTGGGGATAATTTTTATTAATAGGTGAAATTTTAGGTTGCGATGTAATGAGAAAATTTAAATTATGTTCTGATTTTAAACCAGCAGGTGATCAGCCGGTAGCAATTGATCGTATAAATCAAAATCTTGATGATGGAATTGCGCATCAAACATTATTAGGAGTAACAGGATCTGGTAAAACTTTTACCATGGCTAATGTTATTGCAAAGCATAATCGCCCAACAATTATTTTAGCGCCTAATAAGACTTTGGCTGCTCAACTATATGGTGAAATGAAAGCGTTCTTTCCGGATAATGCGGTGGAATATTTCGTCTCTTATTATGATTATTATCAGCCAGAATCTTATGTTCCGTCTACAGACACATTTATAGAGAAAGATGCATCGATTAACGAGCACATTGAACAAATGAGACTATCGGCAACCAAATCATTATTAGAACGCCGTGATGTTGTTATCGTTGCTTCGGTATCGGCTATTTATGGTTTAGGTGCACCTGAAACTTACATGTCAATGATATTACATTTGGCAAGAGGGACGATTACTGACCAACGCGCAGTATTAACGCGCTTAGCAGAATTACAATATACACGTAATGAAATTGGCTTTAGTCGCGGTACTTTTCGTGTTCGTGGCGATGTGATTGATATATTTCCAGCTGATTCAGATGAACATGCAGTGCGTGTTGAGCTTTTTGATGATGAAGTTGAAAGAATAGTCATATTTGATCCATTAACAGGTAATGCAATTAATGAAGTACCACGTATTACTATTTATCCAAAAACACACTATGTCACACCAAGAAATATCATGGATGACGCAATTGTTGAAATTAAGCAAGAGCTTCAAGAACGCCAAAGAGTATTGTTGGACAATAATCGTCTACTAGAAGAGCAACGATTAACTCAACGCACACTATTTGATATTGAGATGATGACAGAGCTTGGTTATTGTTCTGGGATAGAAAACTATTCTCGTTATTTAGCAGGACGAAATGCAGGCGATCCGCCAGCAACATTATTTGATTATTTACCGGCTGATGGCTTATTGTTTATTGATGAATCGCATGTAGCAATCCCACAATTGGGTGCAATGTATAATGGTGATAGATCGCGAAAACTTAATCTGGTTGAATACGGTTTTCGATTACCTTCGGCTTTAGATAATAGACCATTAAAATTTACAGAATTTGAAAATATCATGCCACAAACAATTTATGTTTCGGCAACACCTGCTAAATATGAAATTGAAAAATCAGCAGGTGAAATCATCGAACAAGTGGTAAGACCTACAGGATTATTAGATCCAATCATCGAAGTTAGGCCTGTGGCTACTCAAGTTGATGATCTTTTGTCTGAAATTAAATTACGCATAAACCAAGACGAACGCGTTCTTGTGACCACATTGACTAAGCGAATGGCTGAGAATTTGACAGACTATTTATCAGAACATAATGTCAATGTTAAATATTTGCATTCTGATATCAACACTGTTGAACGAATGGAAATTATTCGCGACTTGCGTTTAGGTAAGATTGATGTATTAGTTGGTATTAACTTACTTCGAGAAGGATTAGATATCCCAGAAGTATCATTAGTCGCAATTTTAGATGCTGACCGAGAAGGATTTCTACGTTCAGAAAGCTCATTAATTCAGACCGTGGGACGCGCAGCTCGAAATGTTAATGGTAAAGCAATATTATATGCTGATAAAATTACGCCAGCAATGCAACTCACTATTGATGAAACTGCAAGGCGTCGTAAAAAACAGGAAGATTTCAATCAGGAACATGGAATTACACCAAAATCAGTGCGTAAAGAAATCAAAGATATCTTAGATGCAGGTTTAAGCACTAAAAAATCAACGGCTAAAATTCAAGCATTTGAACAAGGTGGTCAGTATAATTATGTTTCAATAAAAGAAGTTCAGGCAAGAGTTAAAGAACTTGAAGCCATGATGTACGAAGCTGCTCAGAATCTTGAATTTGAAAAAGCAGGTGTATTACGTGATGAGATTAAAAAATTGCGTTCGGATTTTATAAAGGTATCTTAATAAATAGTCTTTAAGGAAAATATAATGACAATAACACGAATAGATCCTGCGGAAAGGTGGTCAGAAGCAGTAATTCATAACAATGTAATTTACTATACTAGTGTTCCAACTGATTTGAGTGATGATGCTTATATACAAACTAAAAGTGCATTAGCTGAAATAGATCACATCTTGGCTAGAGCAAATAGTGATAAAACTCGCATTCTTGATGCTACACTATTTTTAGTAAACAAAAACGATTTTTCTGCCATGAACAAAGCATGGGACGAATGGGTAGCAAAAGGAAAAGCGCCTGTTCGTTGTACCGTTAATGCAGGGTTAATGAAAAAAGAGTATTTAATTGAAATAAAAATTGTTGCGGCAGTGAGTCCGTAATATACAGATAATTATCCGTCATAATCTTGGCGGATATTCTCAATCTGATAATTTAACTTATTGATAATCAACCTTACTTCTTGCTAGCCCATTCATTTAATTTTAGTGTATACTTTGAACACTTAATATTTTATATCTTCCTATAAACGTTTATGCATACTCAACCTAAAATTGCCATTGTAATGGGCTCGAAAAGTGATTGGAGTACCATGCAACATGCTGCGGATATCTTAGATACTTTAACCATTGCTTATCATGTCGAAATTGTTTCTGCACACCGAACACCCGATAAATTGTTTGAATTTGCGCAAAATGCCAAATCACGAGGTTTTGATGTGATCATAGCTGGAGCAGGTGGGGCTGCGCATTTACCTGGTATGTTAGCGGCGAAAACACTAGTACCAGTGTTAGGTGTTCCAGTTCAAAGTGCAGCGCTTAGTGGTATTGATAGCCTTTATTCTATCGTACAAATGCCTAAAGGTATTCCTGTTGGAACATTAGCTATAGGTAAAGCTGGAGCAGCAAATGCAGCTTTATTAGCTGCACAAATTCTGGCATTGCATAACCCAGAGATCTATCTACGTTTATCAAATTGGCGATTGAGTCAAACTGATGAAGTTTTGAATAATCCTGATCCGAGAGTCGATATTTAATATGACAATGCAATCTGTTTGTGTTTTAGGAAATGGCCAGTTAGGACGAATGCTTAGACAGGCTGGTGAACCTTTAGGAATCCATGTCTATCCAGTTGGCTTGGATGTTGATCCTGCAACCATCCCTTACCAAAGTTCAGTCATTACTGCTGAAATTGAGCGTTGGCCCGAAACAACGTTTACTCAACTCTTAGCGAGTCACCCCCACTTCATTAATCGAAATGTATTTCCAATAATAGCAGATCGTTTAAGTCAAAAGCAGTTACTTGATGAGCTTAACTTACCTACGGCTAAATGGTACCCGCTTAATAATGAAAATGATTGGCCGAATTTATTTAAAAATTTGGGTGATTTATTAATCGTTAAACGTCGAACAGGTGGCTATGATGGTCGAGGCCAATGGCGCATAACTGCTCACGATTCGATTCGAGACGATGTTTATCAACATGCTATTGTTGAACAAGCCATTCCTTTTGAAGAAGAGCTATCACTAGTTGGTGCCAGAAATGCTAAAGGCGAAACTGTCTTTTATCCATTAACAAATAATTTCCATCAAGATGGCATTTTAAAAATAAGTGTTGCCATTCCTAGTAAAAATAATACATTGCAGAATAAAGCTGAACAGATGCTTTCAAGCATCATGCATAAACTCAATTATGTAGGCGTTATGGCGATGGAATGTTTTGTTATTGGGGATAACTTACTAATTAATGAATTAGCGCCAAGAGTACATAATAGCGGACATTGGACCCAAAATGGGGCATCTATTAGCCAATTCGAATTACACTTAAGGGCAATTTTAGGACTACCAATGCCTAAACCGGATGTTTTTTGCCCATCGGTCATGGTGAATTTGATTGGAACAGATTTTAATCTCAAATGGTTATCAGTTGATTTAGCGCATCTACACTGGTATGAAAAAGAAGTAAGAGAAGGGCGAAAAGTTGGACACATCAACCTAACTCATAACTATAGTCCAAAATTAATTGAAGCATTAAACCAATTATCCTTTTTATTACCAGCGGAATATAGTCAACCAATAGCGTGGGCAAAACAAAAATTATAGCTGATTAAATCAAGGGACTGCGATATGATCGACTTTAGTAAAAAAATTAATTATCAACGATATGCAAGTAAACCGCGTGAAGCATTTGATGATTACTCGGTTTTACGCTTTTTCGAAAGTGATCGTGGTCGCATCCTTAATTCTGCTGCCATTAGGCGTTTACAACAAAAAACACAAGTATTTCCGTTAGAGCGTAATTCTGTCGTTCGAACACGCCTTACTCATTCAATGGAAGTACAACAAGTTGGTCGTTATATTGTAAAAGAGATTATTTATCGACTTAATAAATCTGGACAATTAAAAGCCTTTGGCCTTGAAAATTCAGTTATGTCAATTGAAAGCCTAGTTGAAATGGCATGTTTAATGCATGATATAGGTAATCCACCATTTGGTCACTTTGGTGAAGCGGCAATCAATCATTGGTTTGGTATGCGTTTAGGTATAGATAAAACGTCATGCTACTCAGTGCTTAATATTCAGGATACTGATGATAAATCAACTCAATCATTAAAATTAAAAATACGCCAAGATCTCTCTAATTTTGAGGGTAATGCACAAGCGATTCGATTAGTTCATACGATTTTACGACTCAATTTAACTTACTCGCAAATTGCGTCAATTCTTAAATATTCGAAACCAGCTTATTGGTCTGATCCTATACCTGATGAATTTAATTACTTAATGAAAAAACCTGGGTATTATCTATCTGAAGAGTCTTTTATTAAAACACTTTCGGAACAACTTGATATCCAACCTTTCCATCGTTATCCGCTCACTTATATTATGGAAGCAGCAGATGATATTTCTTACTGCATCGCCGATCTTGAAGATGCTGTAGAAAAGAAAATTTTAACTGTTCAGCAGCTTTATCATTATTTAAAAGAAGCATGGGGACCCGTTAAAAAAGGTGATTTATTTGATGAAGTTGTGAATCGCCCTTATGAAAATTTGAAAAAGAATGAATTTGAAGCGATAGGTATCGACCAGTTTTTTATGTATCTGCGCGTAAATACCATTGGTCAACTCGTACCTCATGCAGCTGAACGATTTATCGAAAACATCGAAGCAATTTATCATGGTTCCTTTAATCATGCTCTACTTGAAGATCATGGTGCGGAATATAAATTACTTAGTATCTTCAAAACAGTTGGCTTTGAACACATCTTTAACCATGAAACGGTTGAAAATATCGAACTGCAAGGTTACCGAATCATTACTGGATTGCTAGAGATCTACAGCCCACTTTTAGCTATGCCTACTGATGATTTTATAAAATTAGTCAAAACAGGTAATCACAAAAAATATCCTATCGAAACTCGGTTGTATCACAAACTATCAGCAAAACATTGCGTAGCTTATCAACAAGCACTTGAGCAGATAGACAATCAACACTTTGATTGTTGGGAATTTTACTATCGTTGTCGTTTAATTCAAGATTATATCAGCGGTATGACCGACCATTTTGCTTATGATGAATATCGAAAATTAATGGTAACATTCTAATTTGGCACATTTGTAACAGCACCAAAAATAAGCACAAGCACCATATTAGTGCGACAATGAGGCTATTTTTAGCGTCAAAAACCCCGTTCCTCAACTTTTTTTTAAATAGCAACTAATAACCTTTACTCATTTTAAGTATTTCACAATATTAATCACCCTCTTTTTAATTTTTGGCACGCCCTTTGCATTAACTTTAATAAGATTAATAGTTATAAGGAGTAATGGATGAAATTTGTCACTGTAGTTATTAAGCCTTTTAAATTAGAAGAGGTTAGGGAATCACTATCCAATATAGGTGTTACTGGTTTAACTGTTACTGAAGTTAAAGGTTTTGGTCGACAAAAAGGTCACGCCGAACTGTACCGAGGCGCTGAATACAATGTTAACTTTTTACCAAAAGTAAAAATAGAGTTAGCCATTAGCGATGAATTACTTGATGAAGTCATTAACACCATTACAAAAGCTGCGTATACCGGAAAAATAGGCGATGGCAAAATATTTGTTACGCCATTAGAACACGTAGTTCGAATTCGTACCGGCGAGACTGATGAGTCAGCACTATAACTATCAATAAGGATATCATTATGTTGAAGAAAATTATTCTCTCTTTAAGTTTAGTTTTAGCCAGTCCAGTCTTTGCCGACGAAGTGGAAATTGCGGATAAAGCCGATAATGGTTTTATGATGATTTGTACTGCATTAGTGTTATTTATGTCTGTGCCTGGTATCGCATTTTTTTATGGCGGATTATTACGATCTAAAAATGTGCTATCCATGTTATCGCAAGTCTTAGTCACCTTTTCTTTAATTGCTGTATTATGGATTACTTATGGGTATTCATTAGCATTTGGTGAAGGTAACTGGTTTTTCGGCAATTTTGAGCAATTCTTATTGGTTAATGTTGGTATTACTGATATTTCAGGTTCGATTTACGAACTAATTTGGATTGCATTCCAAGGTTCATTTGCTTGTATTACTTGTTGTTTAATCTTAGGTGCGTTTGCTGAAAGAGTCCGTTTTTCAGCTGTCCTTATCTTTATGGTGTTATGGTTTACTTTTTCCTATATTCCAATGGCACATATGGTATGGGGTGGTGGTATCCTTGGTGATGAAGGTGCATTGGATTTCGCTGGCGGAACCGTTGTGCACATCAATGCAGCTGTTGCCGGTCTATTAGGTGCTTATATGCTTAAAAGCCGTATTGGCTATAACCGTGAACCATTAAAACCATTCAACCTACCTTATGTTTATTTAGGGGCCGCAATATTATATATTGGTTGGTTTGGATTCAATGCAGGATCATCAACACACGCTGACGAAATCGCTGGACTAGCCTTCATCAATACCGTAGCTGCAACAGCCGCAGCCGTACTCGCCTGGACCATTGCCGAATGGATACTACGTGGCAAACCATCATGTTTAGGCGCTGCATCGGGTGTAATAGCTGGATTAGTTGGTGTAACACCTGCTGCTGGCTTTGTTGGTGTTGGTGGAGCAATGTTAATTGGGCTTGCTTGTGGTTTTGCAGGAGTATGGGGCGTATCATCTTTAAAAAGAGTCTTAAAAGTAGATGATACTTGCGACGTATTTGGCGTTCATGGCGTGTGTGGTATTGTTGGTTGTATATTAACTGGAGTATTTACCTCCGAATCACTGGGCGGTATAGGCTTTGCCGAAGGCGTTACTATGGCTAGTCAAGTTGGCATACAATTAATGAGTGTGATTACCTGTGTAATTTGGACTGCAATTATTGCCTTCATTGCTTATAAAATCGCTGATATTACAGTTGGTTTACGTGTTTCAGAAGAATATGAACGTGAAGGGCTTGATATTAACAGTCACGGTGAAAGCGCATTTAATAGTTAATATATAAAACTATAAATAAAAAAAATCTACAGTATGTTACTACTGTAGATTTTTAGCTTATTAATTATTGTTAAGTTTTTTTCTAGTCATCCCAAAGCATAATTGCATTATCTTCGGTTAAGACTAAAGGTGGAGCAAAAAGGTACTCTTTAAATTTAGTTGGTAATAGTTGAACATTATTTAAATTAAGTTGTATTTCTGGGTAAAATTTGGCAAATTCTTTTAAACGATCACTAAGTAATTCCATAACTTTATTGGACTCTTTGGCAATTAACATCTCTTCTTTTAACATGCCAATCTGTTTTTTATGGTGTTCTGATTCAAATATTTCAGGGAAAATAAATGAAAAACCTGACTTCTTATTAGTGTCATTATGATGTTCCCTGTATTCAGAATGGTGTAGCTTTAACTCCTTGATACGTAAACCAATAATTTCGTCGATGTGATCGGTATAATCATTTAATGTTGAATCTAAATAAGCTAAAGTTTTGTGTTCAGGAATAGCATCATTACTGTGCACTAAAGTAAATAATGGCTTTTTATATGTCTTCATTCTGTAACTTCCTTTTTAATTCAGGGTAAAAATAGAACAATAAATTTGATAATAAACACTCATTGCCAAGGTATATCTGTATAACTTTATGTTTATAAATAAAAATCAATTAAGATTTTTAAAATACTGCTATTTACTACTGACTATTAAAACTTGTGGTTTTTTTACAAAAAAGACCATACGATTACTATAAGCCTATCAGACTAATTACTAGCTTATTTAAACCGGCTATTTTTTCAGTACCCTCCATAATATTTTGAAAAAACTAATTAAAAAAATACCAATTATGATCTACATATCAAAGATTAACTAAATAAACTCTATCTGGATTAAAATAAATAAGACTTCTTACAACTAAACATTTATCACTCAGTCAAGCTATTCATCTTGATAAAATATTTGTCTTAGAATATAGATTAGGGGGCATATTGATACCTCAATCCAATCATTGGTTGATATAAGTCCATTTAAGAAGTATCAAATCTTCTTGAAAATGTTTGCAATAAAAGGGATAAACTCAACTACTAATTTATCGTATATCGGACTTAAACTCTTTCGTTATTACTCTACTAGAAAATATTTTTAGAAAATAATTAACTCTTGGTGATGCAAAATATTTTTAAGATAAAAATATATTACTTTATATTGGGACGATCAATAAATTTTTAAATACCAAAAGATAATATTACTTCATTTCTACTTTATTTAACTAAATAAACTAAATAACAAAATGTATCAACCTCGGTAAAGACTTTATTTTAAAGATGTAAAAAATACCTTAAAAAACATAAACTATTTTATCAATAACATTACTGTTTTTCAGGTTATTAAATACTAGTATTTTTTTATATTTTTGTCCAGTATTTGATAAATGATATATTGTTAATTTAATTTAGCGAGATTATTTAAACATTTCATTATTTTAATGGGCAGAATAACGGTGAAAAATATTATTGGCATTCTGATTATTTTTTTTTGCTCTTTTCACTCGAGCGATTTTGAGCTCGAAATTATTACAATATACTAATTGTTATCACGTCAAATATTCTTCAGGATAAAATAATGGGGAGCAGGGTAACTTATTGTATCTCCACGATAGATAAAAACAGCCTATGCTTAACGTTATAATATTTGTGAGTAACAAAAGAATCCTGTAAAGAATCTTTAGACTATTGGTTAAAAAGTTAAGTACAAGATCTGTTTGAAGATAATTAAGTGTGGATAACCACACTTAATTTATTGAATATTATTTCTTTAAATGTTTTAGATTTGGTAAGGCGATTGCAAACAAAATAATCACTACTCCAATCCATTGATTCAAATAGACCGATTCTTTTAAATAAAAATAAGAGCAGGTTACAGCTACAGGCAGTTCTGCAGCGGATAAAATCGCACTCAACGAAATGCCGATTTTAGGCATACCGACTGAAAATAGAAAAGGGGGTAAGACCGTACCTAATAAGGCCAATAAAAATCCGAGTTGATAAATTTTATCGTCAATACTGAGTTCAAAGAAAAATAGTGGCGGAAAAATACAGAAAGTCACAATACAAGCACCGGTTATCATCAAGGCACTTTTCTCTAATTTTGGTAATTCATTGCCGATATTGCTACTAGTTGTAATAAAAAGCGAATACATAAGCGCTGCTAGAAAACCAAATAAACAACCTGTTAAATTTAATTCAATAGCTTGATTAAAAAGACCAGCAGCAAAACAACTACCAACAATTATGATAACGACTGTGACTAATTGAAGTGGTGAAGGTCTATTTTTAAAAATAACAAAATCAATAATGACACTAATCCATAAGTATTGCATAAGCAAAATAATCGCAATTGATGCTGGCACCAACTGTACACATTGATAATAGCAAATACCCACTAATCCGGGAAATATACCTACTGCACATACTTTCCATTTTGGGGTTAATGTTTTTTTATTTTTAATCTTTGGTTGTTTGAGCGTTTTTACAATCAGATGGATCCCCCATAATATCAACATACCTAAAAAACATTGAACACCAGTAACTTGTCCTAGGGTATAACCTGATTGATAAGCGGTTTTTACAATAGAAGAGAGAACGCCAAAACTACACGCACCTAAAAAAACTAATAAACCACCAAAAAATTTTTCTTTCATACTAAAATCTCATTACTTTTAAAACTATATTTATCGCCAATAATTGGCGCATAAAACAATCATAGCCGACAAGCTATATCTTGCGGCTTTATGTCACTATTTTTTACGGTATGGTAATACTCAAAAAAAACAGAGGATAAATAAGGGACGATGTATCCCTTATTTATATTGATAAGATGTTACTTCGCAGATTGTTTATAATTAAAGGTAAAATAAAAAACAAAACCTAAAATTAATGCGTAAGCCGCAAAAATTAACCATATTGAGTGCCAATCTTTTAATCCATCATGAGTATTGATATCAACGACAAAACCACTGATAAAAGAACCTATAATCGCACCAATACCATTAACCATCGTCATAAATAGCCCTTGGGCACTCGCACGTATATTAGAGTTAACTTCTTTCTCAATAAAGATAGAGCCTGAAATATTAAAGAAGTCAAAAGCACAACCATATACAATCATTGATAACATCAATAATACAAAACCAAATGGCGTTGGATCACCATAGGCAAAAAAGCCAAATCTAAGTGTCCAAGCGATTAAGCTGATTATTATGACTTTTTTGATTCCAAATTTCTTGAGAAAAAATGGGATCGTCAAAATGAAGGCAACTTCAGCCATTTGTGACACTGATAATAATATTGCTGGATGTTGTACAATCACGCTATCTTGAAATTCTGGGATTCTACCAAAATCTTTTAAAAATGCTCCACCGAAGGTGTTGGTGATTTGTAATATAGCCCCTAATAGCATCGAAAAGAGAAAAAATATCGACATTACTGGGTTTTTCAATAATACAAACGCATCTAAACCAAGGCGTGAAATCCATGATTGTTGTTGATTAGTGATGACTTTAATATCAGGTAAAGTCGCACTGTAGATGACCAAAATCACAGACGCACCACAAGCAATATAGAGCTGTGCATTACTAATATCGAATTTTAGTAAACTGATTGTCCACATAGCAATAATAAAGCCTATTGTCCCAAAAACACGAATTTTTGGAAAAACGGTAACAGAGTCTAAATTGCTTTTATCTAAACAGTGATAACTAATTGAATTAGATAATGCAATTGTTGGCATAAAAGCCATTGCATTGATAAGCATCAACCAATAAAGTTGAATTGGTGTTGTTGCGGTTGCCGCATAAAATAGTGCAATAGCACAAACAGTATGGCAAAGCATAAATAAGTATTTTGGTGGAATAAATTTATCCGCAATTATTCCAATAATAAACGGCATAAATAATGCCGCAAAGCCTTTAGTGCTATAAACCAGACCGACTTCTGCACCAGAGAAATGCAACGTATTGATTAAATAAATACCAAAAGTTGTCAACCAGCTTCCCCAAATAAAATATTGGAAAAACATCATTACTTGTAATCTATGCTTCATGTTCATTATTTATATCCAAAATAAAGTGAACTGCTGATGTGAAATTATACAAATTAAAAACGCGCAATTGTTTTAGTTATCAATTGTAAGAAAGTTGATTTAACGCGTTCAGCTGTTTCAATCACTTCTTCATGCCCTAAAGGTTGATCTAAAATGCCACAAGCCATATTAGTTAAACATGAAATACCGATAGTTTTAATGCCAGAGTGATGAGCAATAATTGCTTCAGGAACCGTAGACATACCAACCGCATCAGCACCAAGGGTACGGATCATTCTGATTTCTGCTGGGGTTTCATAAGTTGGGCCTGTCCACCAAGCATAAACACCTTGTTGTAATGTGATATTTAGTTCCTTGGCTACTTCGCTAACTGTTGCTCTTAATTGCTTATTATAAACTTCGCTTACATCCAAAAAGCGAACCCCTAATTCAGGATTATTTGGCCCCATTAATGGATTATTAGCGGTTAAGTTAATATGATCAGTGATTATCATTAAATCCCCTGGCTTAAAGCTAGTATTGACTGCGCCACAAGCATTGGTAATGATTAGTTTTTCAACGCCTAGCATTTTCATTACACGCACAGGGAAGGTAACTTGATCTAATGAAAAACCTTCATAGTAATGAAAACGGCCTTTCATTGCGACAACAGTCTTATCACCGCATTTACCAATCACTAATTCATTTGCATGGCCAACAGCAGCAGATTTAGCAAAGTGAGGGATATTGTCATAAGGAATATGGACGGCATCTTCAAGAGTATCGGCAAAAGGACCTAAACCCGATCCAAGTATAATCCCGATTGTTGGTTTTTTGTCTGTGTGTTGTTGAATATAGTTAACTGCTTGTTGAATATCTGCTGTTTGATGCATAACACTATCCTTTCAAATTTTAGTAGATACTTAATTAATAAAACTGTGTGATCAAAATCATAAATAGAAAAAGTTCACGTAATCTATAATAAAAACAAAGTCATTTTTATTTTTAGCGTATATTATGATGGTCTTCGACCAATAAAGAAAGACGTGGGATGAGATATCTTCGTATAAAAAAGTTAATATATTGTTTTTATTATGATAATTAATATCGATTAATTTTTAATTAATTTAAATAAAAACTGCATATTATTTGAGAATACGTTCTTTATTTGAATAAATAACACCTTGAGTATCTCTAAAAAATCCAACTAATGTTAACTGACACTGTTTAGCTTGTTCAATCGCCATAGAAGTTGCTGCTGAAACGGCTAAGAGGATCTCGACTCCACAACGGGCTGTTTTTTGTACCATTTCATAACTTGCCCGACTTGAAACAAGAATTACCCCTTTTAAATTTTCATTATGTTTTCGTAGAAATGTGGCACGATAGCCTAATAGTTTATCTAAAGCGACATGCCTACCCACATCTTCAAATCCAACAATAAAATTACCGTTTAAATCTAACCATACCGCAGCATGAGTACAACCAGTTTGGCTGCCCACAGTTTGAACCTTCTTCAGATAATTAAGGGACTGTTCAAAATCAGAAAGATGAATTTTATCGTTTAAAGAAAGGGGGGGAATAAACTGGCAAACTTGCTCTATCTGTTCGGTACCACAAATTCCACAGCCACTTCTACCAGTTAAATTTCGACGTTTTTCTTTTAATTGCATAAAACGTCGTGAAGATAGCTCAATATGGACTTCAATGCCTTGCTTAGTATCGATGATCTCAATACCATAAATTTCATCAACAGACTCGATGATTTTTTCTGTTAATGAAAAGCCAATAGCAAAATAATTAAGATCTTTGGGTGTTGCCATCATTACCACGTGAGAAATACCGTTATAAATAAGCGCAACAGGTTTTTCAATTGCGACAGTATCTTCTTGCAATGGTTGTAATTGACCTTGTTTAAATTTATTCACATTACATTTTTCAATGCCTACTGTCATGGTATGTCTCATCATTATTAGCAATTTAATTCCAATTATAATAACTGAGGTTGATATCAATAAAAAGCCTGTCATTTAACTTATTACTTTTGTTAGTTTCTACCAATGATTAGTCGAACTATACTGCTTTTGTTGTGTTAAAATGAGTTATTCTAAAAAAATAGAAGCTAAAAAATTATGTCATTAAATGAGATTACGCATACTATTATGCAATTTATTGAGCATCATCAAATTTGGGCATTGCCAATTATTTTCATATTAGCGTTTGGCGAGTCATTAGCGATTATTTCATTGCTGGTACCTGCTACAGCAATTTTATTAGGTGCAGGAGCATTAGTGGGAACAGGGGTGATCTCATTTGTTCCTGTTTTGATATCGGCATCATTAGGTGCCATTGTAGGGGATTTCATCTCTTATTGGTTAGGTAAACATTATCACCAACAGGTAATCTCTTCATGGCCTTTAAATAAATACCCAAAAATGATATTTCGTGCTGAACAATTTTTCCAGCGATACGGTACTTTCGGCGTGTTTATTGGTCGATTCTTTGGGCCATTGCGTGCAATCGTTCCATTAATTGCAGGAACAATGCATATGCCAGCAACAAAATTCAATATCGCCAATATTGCTTCAGCACCAATCTGGGCATTTGTTTTATTGGCACCCGGTGCATTTGGGGTGCCATGGTTAGAAACCTTGTTTGGTTAAATGGTACCAATTGTATAACTACGACGCCCACTTTTGCGACCAAGCGCTTCTAAATTGGTTTGTAAAGGTGGGAATGGCAATGTCAAATTATGTTGGCGATAAGCTTCAAGAATCAATTTTTGTATTGAGCTACGTAATTTCATACGATGCCCCATTTCAGCTGCAAAAACACGTAGCTCAAATAATTGAATACCTTCTTGAATATCCACTAAAAAAACTTGCGGTTCAGGATCGTTAAGAACAAATTCACACTCCTCTGAAACTTGTTGTAATAGCTTCATAACCAGTTCACTATCGGCATCAATCGTAGCGGGTATAGTTAACACAATACGAGTAATTGAGTCAGATAAAGACCAGTTGACCAATTGTTCAGTAATAAAAGCCTTATTTGGCATAACAATTTCTTTACGATCCCAATCAACAATCGTTATTGCACGAGTATTAATTTTGGTAATGTTACCTGTTAAATCACGAATAGTTACGGTATCGCCAATTCTCACCGGTTTTTCAAACAGAATAATTAAGCCAGAAATAAAGTTAGCAAAAATCTCTTGTAAACCAAATCCTAAACCAACACCTAATGCCGCTATTAACCACTGAATCTTAGACCAATCAATCCCGATAAATGAAAAAGCAATCATACAACCAACCATCAAAATAATATATTTTGATACGGTTGAAATGGCATATCCAGTGCCGGGTGCGAGGTCTAAATGTTGTAAAATGCCTAACTCAAGCAGCGCCGGTAAGTTTTTTACTAACTGAACAGTAATGGTCATAACCAAGATCGCGATACAGACAGCACCTAGGGTAATATGTTGTTCAATTTCGTTGCCATTAATAATGGTACTTGTTCCCCATAGCTTGATATTATTCATAAAGGCAAAAGCGGAATGAAGTTCAGACCAAAGTAAAATCATACTAATTAAAGCAATTAGCATAATAATTGACCTGACTAGTTGTAATGATTGGGCACTGATCACATCTAAGTCGATAACAGGTTCATCCATATTATCATTTAATGGGGTGAGATCTTCTTCAATTCCTTTAGCGCGCTGCATACGTTCTAATCGACGTTGTTTTGTACGTTCAAATTCAATTCGTCGTTTTTGTATCCACATCCAACGGCGTATCATAAAATAGACCACTAACAAGCCAAACCAGATAATGACCGAAGCTTCTAATCGTCCTAATAATACTTCAGCTGTCGATAAATAACCCAAACAAGCAGCAATAATGGCTAACCATGGTGCACTCAACAACACAAACCACAGAATATGACTTAATAAATTATCGCCAGATCCTTTTTTATCGATATAAAGTGGAACTCCAGCGCGATGAATAGAATTAGTCATAAATACGAGTGCAAAACAGAGAATAATGAATGCGGTACGACCGATAGTTGCTGCAAATTGACGATTGTTAAACTGATCAAAGCTCATTACAACCATTACTAAAGGGATAACCACCCAAACCGACAGTTGATAATATTTCATAGCTTGACGGACATTTTTCTTTGACCATCCAAAATGAGTAATAAATAGCCCATTTTGAGACGCAAAATGCGCGGTGATAATAAACACCCACAAAATTGGAGCAGCTGCATTAACGCCATAGCCTAGAGCAACGGCTACAGGATAATCCCAGTTAATTTGAAGAGCATAACCCAAAGCAGCCCATAAAATAGGAACAGGCAATGCCATAATTAATGACAAAACAATCACTTCCAAAGTAAGTGAATAACTATCTTGGGTGACTTTACCAACCCGAGCCGCCGATTTATTTAAGAAAGCGTTATATTTTCCTCGCATTTTGAAATGTACAAATACAAACAATAAAGATAATACTAGGAAAAACAGTGGTTTTGGCGCACTAAGCACTTCAACACCAGCATTATATAGTTGTGACAGCGTATCAATTTGAACGGTGACATAAACGACATCTCTGGCTAAATCAAGAATAAAACTTAATGAAACGGGATTGACGTCAGCAACCCAGAAAAAGTAACGGTGTGCAGCATCATTAACCTCATCGATAGCATTGGTTAGTTGCTTATTCGATATTTTTAATTTAGTTAGTTCAAGAATCGTGGTATCAGTACCCGAAATCAACGTTTTGATGAGCTCACTTTGTTCTCTTAATAAACGGCGATATTGACTAGCTGATTTTAGATTATTCAAATTACTTGGTAACGTAGGGTAACTATCTAGCCTAGCTAAGGTATTTGAATAATTGAGTTGCTGAACTTTGGCTTCTGCGATTTCAGCATCAAGGGGTTGTGATTTAGGTTTTTCAGGTAATCGTAATAACTGTTGGCGAAGGGTTTCACCTAATGCTGTTGAAAAACTTAACCATTCGCCCTGTTCAGCAAGGGTTGCGAGCGTATTTTGAACATGGGAAATTTGTGTATTAATATTATTTTGTTCATTGATGATGCTGGTTAAATGCGCTTTTTGATACTCCATATTCTGACGAAGATCTTCATTTTTTTCATTAAGCTTAGCAATAACTTCGGTAAGCTGATCTTCATTATCAATATTGGGTATTGATTCTTCAGCAAAAGCAAAGCAAGACAGAAGGAGTAATATTCCACCCAAAAAACCACGCATCAACATAAAGTTAGATCCTTTCAGCTAGTTTTTGACCTACACGAGTAACGTCACCAAGTTTAAGATGGCTGTCAAATTCAACAGCATTTGAAGCAAACAGCGTAATAACGGTTGAACCTAATTTAAAGCAACCCATATCTTCACCCTTCGCTAATTTAATCTGACCAGAATAAGTCCAACGTTTCATTATGCCGTCACGAGGAGGCGTAATAACGCCTTCCCAATTTAATTCAATACTTCCTACAATCGTTGCCCCAACCATAATTTGTGCCATTGGTCCAAATTCAGTTTCAAATAGACAAATTACACGTTCATTTCGAGCAAAAATATTAGGAATAGTTTCTGTTGTTGCTTTATTAACTGAAAATAGTGAGCCAGGAACATAAATCATCTCACGCAATATACCATCACAAGGCATATGAAAACGATGGTAGTTTTTAGGTGATAAATAGGTAGTTGCAAAAGATCCATTTTTAAAAAACTTAATCATATCAGGATGACAAGCAAGCAGGGATTCTAAAGAATAAAAATGTCCTTTAGCTTGCAAAAGAAGATTATCTTGAATGTTACCAAATTGACTAATTACCCCATCTGCTGGCATTACAATACTATTTGCCGCATCATCGATTGTTCGCGCATCTTCTTTTAGCTCACGAGCGAAAAAGTCATTGAACGTTTTGTACTCTTTAACATCAGTCAATTTAGCTTCACTTAAATCGATTTTATATAATTTACAAAAACCGATAATCATCCATGTAGTGACTTTTCCTAAACGTCTGTTAGCTAACCAACCAAATAGGGTAGTTAATAATTGTTTTGGAAGAAGATACTGAATAATTGCTTTTAACTGATTTAACATAGATAGCTCTCAAATTAGTTTCGAAATAATGCATTATATCAATATTTATTCTGAAAGTATAAATAGCACAACTTAATTCATATTTTGTGGCAAAGATCACAAGCATTTTAAAAATTTTGCCAAACTTCACTAACAATGGCAGTCAATTAAAAGTGTCTATCAAAATAGTTCTCTAGACTATCCCCATTAGCAAAATTGAGGGTAGTTATAATGGCAGATAGATATATTGCTGCAATTGATTTAGGTGCATCTAGTGGCCGAGTTATGTTGTCGAGTTATCAATCTCAAAAAATCACATTAACAGAAATCCACCGATTCAGTAATGGGTATAAAAGTGATGGTAAAAATTTTTGTTGGGATTTGAACTATTTAGAACAAGAAATCTTAAATGGATTAAACAAAATTATTCAAAAAGGAATCAAACTCGATAGTATTGGTATAGATACATGGGGCGTTGATTATGTATTGCTTGACAAGCAAGGCCAAATCGTCGGACCGACATACTCTTATCGTGATCATCGTACTGACAATATCATGTCAAAGGTACAAGATGAAATTGGAACAGAAAATATTTATCAAAAAACCGGAATTCAATTCTTAACCTTCAATACACTCTATCAACTCAAAGCTATGATGCTTGAATCACCATCTTGGCTGTCACAAGTATCTGATTTTGTGATGATTCCTGATTATCTGATTTATCGATTGACCGGTGTTTTAAATCGTGAATATACCAATGCTACCACAACCCAACTTGTTAATGTTGCAACTCAAACTTGGGACAAAGATCTACTTGATTATCTAGGCATACCACGTAAATGGTTTGGTGATATTTGTATGCCCGGAAACCAAGTTGGATATTGGCAAAGTGCAAAGGGCGATCGTATTCCAGTAATTGCAATTGCAAGCCATGATACTGCCAGTGCTGTTATTGCTGCGCCATTAATGGACCAACATAGTGCTTATTTATGTTCAGGTACTTGGTCACTTATGGGATTGGAATCTAAACAACCTTTCACAGGAAAAGAAGCGTTAAAAGCGAATATTACCAATGAAGGTGGTGTTGATGGTAATTATCGAGTGTTAAAAAACATCATGGGATTATGGTTATTCCAACGCGTTTGTTCTGAACACGAAGTCAAAGATATCAATCAATTAATCACATTGGCAAAACAAGAGCAACCTTTTGCTTTTCTCATTAATCCTAATGATCCAAGGTTTCTAAATCCTGATGATATGACAGAAACCATCAAACAGGTATGTTTAGAAAACATTGGTCAGGCTCCTAAAAATCTCCCTCAATTGGTGAGATGTATTTTTGACAGCCTAGCACATCTATATCGAGATGTATTAAACGAATTATCGATGCTAAGTGGTAAACCAATTAACACATTACATATTGTCGGTGGTGGTTGCCAAAATGCTTTTTTAAACCAGTTATGTGCTGACTTATGCAATGTCAATGTTACCGCAGGTCCCATTGAATCATCAGCCTTAGGCAATGTGGGTTACCAGTTAATTTCATTAGGTGAAATTGCTGATGTTAACGCATTAAGACAACTCATTTCACAGAATTTTGACACTAAATATTATCAACCCAAAAGTAATTAACCAATTATAGAAAAATTTTATATTTATTAAGGAGTATTTCATGAGCGCAATTGAAAATGCCTATCAGATCGCTAAAGCAAGATTTGCTGAAATCGGTGTGGATACAGATGCTGCTATAGCAGCAATGGCAAAATTACCGATTTCTGTACATTGCTGGCAAGGCGATGATGTTGCTGGTTTTGAAAAGCAAGAAGGTGAATTAACTGGTGGTATACAAGCGACAGGTAATTATCCGGGTAAAGCTCGTAATGCAGATGAATTAAGATCAGATTTAGATAAAGCCTTTAGCCTTATACCAGGACCAAAACGATTAAATCTTCATGCTTCTTATTTAGAATCAGATCAAAAAGTCGATCGTAATGAAGTCAAACCAGAACACTTTGCCAATTGGGTCAAATGGGCTAAAAAACATCAGATTGGTCTAGATTTCAATCCAACATATTTTTCACACCCTTTGAGTAACGAAGGCACTCTTACTCATGTTAATCCAGAAATTCGTCAATTCTGGATAGATCACGGAAAAGCTTGTCGTAAGGTATCAGAATATTTTGGTAAAGAATTAGGTACACCATCAGTCATGAATATCTGGCTACCAGATGGAATGAAAGACATTACTGTCGATAAATTTGCACCAAGACAACACTTAGTTGAATCATTGGATGAAATTATTCGAGAAAAGATTGATCAAAAATATCACATTGATGCAGTCGAAAGTAAATTGTTCGGTATTGGTCTTGAATCTTATACTGCTGGATCAAATGAATTCTATCTCGCTTATGCTACATCACGTAAAACTGCACTATGTTTAGATGCTGGACATTTCCATCCAACTGAAGTCATTTCAGACAAAATTTCTGCCGTAATGCCTTTTGTTGAACATCTCTTACTACATGTTAGCCGTCCAGTGCGTTGGGATAGTGATCACGTAGTGCTCTTTGATGATGAAACTCAAAATATCGCGAGCGAAATCATTCGAAACAAACTATTTGACCGAGTACATATTGGTTTAGATTTCTTTGATGCCTCTATAAACCGTATTGCCGCTTGGGTAATTGGCACTCGCAACATGAAAAAATGCTTGTTAAAAGCACTATTAGAACCTACCGAGCAATTAAAAAAATATGAACACGATCGTGACTTTACTTCACGACTAGCATTACTCGAAGAACAAAAATCATTACCTTGGCAAGCAGTTTGGGATCAGTACTGTTTATTGAATGACGTACCAGTTGGTAGCCGATGGTTAGATGAAGTTCGTCAATATGAAACAACAGTTTTAACTAAACGATCATAAGGAAAACAAAATGCAACAGATTCTTTCTTCTTGGTTTGTAAAAGGGATGATCAAAGCCACTTACGATATGTGGTTAAAAGGATGGGATGAGCGTAATGGTGGTAATGTTAGCTTAAGATTACTTGAAAGTGATGTGGTCTCTTTTCAAAGTGACTTTTATAAAAATCCCCGTCACGTATCGTTAACACAAGATGTAACTAAACTTGCTAACCAGTACTTTATTGTCACAGGATCAGGTAAGTTTTTCCGCAATGTCATTTTAGATCCTGCTGATACGTTAGCCATTGTCAAAATTGATGAACAAGGCAAGGGTTATTACATCATGTGGGGATTAATAAATGGTGGATTACCGACTTCTGAACTCGCTGCTCATCTGCAATCACATATTGTAAGAATCGAACAAAGCCAAGGAAAAGACCGCGTGATCATGCACTGTCATGCGACCAATTTAATTGCATTAACTTATGTCCTAGAACTTGATACTGCGGTAATAACGCGATTGTTGTGGGAAATGAGTACCGAATGTTTAGTTGTATTTCCAGATGGTGTTGGTGTCGTTCCTTGGATGGTTCCAGGTAAAGACGAAATTGGTTATGCCACTGCAAAACAGATGGCAAAACATAGTTTAGTGTTATGGGCTTTCCATGGTGTATTTGGAACAGGACCAACGTTAGATGAAGCTTTCGGCTTGATTGATACAGCTGAAAAATCAGCAGAAGTTCTTGTAAAAGTCCTATCAATGGGAGGAAAACGTCAAACCATATCCACGGAAGAGTTCAGATTATTAGCTGAGCGTTTTGATGTGAACCCAATGGAAGAAGCATTAAAACAGTAAAAGCTACTAATAAAAAATATCAAATTATATTTCAAAAATATAAGGATAAATATATGGGGAGTTCAATTATTTTAGGCATATTTTGGCACTTTGTTGGTGCCGCTTCTGCCGCGTGTTTTTACGCACCACTTAAAAAAGTAAAAAATTGGTCATGGGAAACCATGTGGTCTATAGCCGGACTATTTTCATGGATCATATTGCCATGGTCAATTAGTTACTTCTTATTGCCTGACTTTTGGTCTTATTACGGATCGTTTAGTTCAGATATATTAATTCCAGTTTTCTTATTTGGCGCCATGTGGGGAGTAGGTAACATTGGTTACGGACTAACAATGCGTTATTTAGGCATGTCGATGGGTATAGGTATTGCGATTGGCATAACCTTAATCGTTGGTACGCTAATGACGCCAATACTACAAGGTAAATTTGGTGAATTATTGGCTTCAACTGGCGGAAAAATGACATTATTAGGTGTCGTTGTTGCTGTTATTGGTGTCGCTATCGTAACTTATGCTGGTTTATTGAAAGAAAAAACACTTGGAGTACAAGTTGAAGATTTTAATTTAAAGAAAGGACTTCTTCTTGCCATCATGTGTGGTATCTTCTCTGCTGGTATGTCATTTGCCATGAGTGCAGCAGTACCAATGCACGAAAAAGCTGCCGAACTTGGCGTAGACCATCTATACGTAGCTCTCCCAAGCTATGTCATTATTATGGGTGGTGGTGCAATTATTAATCTAGGTTTCTGTATTAGTCGACTCTGCGCTAAAAAAGAACTTTCATTTAAAAAAGATATCTCAGTTGCCAAATCCCTACTTATTAGCAACATACTATTTGCCATTTTAGGTGGCGCAATGTGGTATTTCCAATTCTTCTTCTATGCTTGGGGGCATGCAAATATTCCAACTGAATATGGTTTCATGAGTTGGATGTTACATATGAGTTTCTATGTACTTTGTGGTGGTATTGTTGGATTAGCACTAAAAGAGTGGTTTGGTACTGGCAAAAAACCAGTACGAATACTTTGTATTGGCTGCTTAGTTATCATTGTTGCAGCGAACATTGTTGGTTTAGGCATGACGAATTAAAAGGAAAACATTATGGCTTATAGAATGATTCTAAATGAAACATCTTACTTTGGCGCTGGTTCAATCAGCCACATCGTAGATGAAGTAAAAAAACGGGGTTTTAAAAAAGCATTAGTGGTTACTGACAAAGATTTAATTAAATTCAAAGTAGCAACTAAAGTAACAAAACTATTAGATGACAATGGCTTTGCTTATCAAATATTTGATGAAGTCATGCCAAATCCAACTATTGGTATTGTTCAAAAAGGGGTTGAAGTCTTCAAACAATCGGGTGCCGACTACCTAATTGCAATTGGTGGTGGCTCACCACAAGATACCGCAAAAGCGATCGGTATTATTATCAACAATCCAGAATTTTCTGATGTTCGTAGTCTTGAAGGGGTAGCGCCAACGAAAAAACCAGCAGTACCCACAATCGCTATTCCTACAACAGCAGGTACAGCAGCTGAAGTGACCATTAACTACGTCATTACCGATGAAGAGAAAAAACGTAAATTTGTCTGCGTTGACCCTCACGATATTCCCGTTGTCGCAATCATAGATTCCGATATGATGACAAGTATGCCAGCGAGTTTAAAAGCAGCAACAGGTGTTGATGCCTTAACTCACGCCATTGAAGGTTATATAACCAAAGGCGCTTGGGAACTATCAGACATGTTCCATCTTAAAGCAATAGAAGTCATATCTCGTTCATTACGTGACTCAGTAAAAGGGATTGCAAAAGGTTCTCAAGACATGGCATTAGGCCAATATATTGCTGGCATGGGCTTTTCAAATGTGGGATTAGGTTTAGTTCACGGAATGGCTCACCCACTTGGAGCATTTTATGGAACGCCTCACGGTGTAGCTAATGCGGTACTTTTACCTCATATCATGGCTTACAATGCCGAATTTACTGGTGAAAAATATCGTGATATTGCTAAAGCGATGGGAGTGGCTAAAACAGAACAAATGACGATCGAACAAGCAAGAAAAGCTGCTGTCGATGCTGTTAAACAACTTAACGTAGATGTTGGTATCCCTCCTACATTAAAAGATATTGGCGTAAAACTTGAGGATATCCCTGCGTTAGCTCAAGCTGCTTTTGATGATGTTTGTACCGGAGGCAATCCGCGTGACACTAACGTAAAAGAAATTGAGCAACTATATCATTCTATTTACCAATAAAAAATTGAATGTACACGTGATAATGAAATAGGTTAAATGCAAATTTAACCTAATTCATTAAAAAGGAGCTATTATGATAAGAAAAGCAAGCATAATGCAGGTCCATCCTGACAAACATGCTGAATATAAAAAACGGCATGACGAAATTTTTCCTGAGCTGGTAAAAGAACTAAAAGCCCATGGCGCTCACAATTACTCAATATTTTTAGACAGCAAAAGAAATCTACTTTTTGCTTATGTTGAAATCGAATCAGAAGAGCGATGGGATGCAGTAGCTAAAACAGCAGCTTGTCAAAAATGGTGGGCGTTTATGAAAGATATCATGCCAAGCAACCCAGACAACAGCCCAATTAGTGAATCATTAGCAGAAGTCTTTTATTTAGAATAAAACATTACTCTCTTTTAAAGCCTAAAAGAGAGTAAATTGAATATATATTTAATCTACCTTCACCTAGCACTTCTTATCATTAAATTTAGCCCGGTACTCTGAAGGCGTTTGATTGGTTTGCTTTTTAAACACTGAGGAAAAATAGTTACTATCATCGTAACCACACTCAGCAGCAATCATACTAATCGAATAATTAGTATTACGAAGTAAAGACATGGCATCACATAATCGCCTTTTTTGTAAATAACCACTAATGGTCATCCCTGTTTGGCTTTTAAATAAACGACTAAGTGAACGGCTTGCAATATGATTTTCCTTGCAAAAAACATCAACATTAAATGGTGTTGCAATACTGTTATGGAGCGCGGTAAACAATAAATCCAACTGATGAGTAGCAGTCGGCTCCGTTACCTTTGGTGCTTGTTTTATCCGGTCTAACAAAATAACTAATTGCAGAAAAAGTGCCTCAGATAAATGTACGGAGGCTAAATTATTTTTCTTTGATTCGATAGCTAATTTTTCGATAAGTGGAGATAAAAGTTTAAGGTATGAAGGTTGAATTCGCCAAGAACGCTCATTATGTTTGGCTGTCACTTTAGGTAAATAAGACTCGATAGTCGATAATAAAAAAAGTGACTCTCTCAAATATAAAATATTATCCAATTTGAGATCATTAACTGACTCATAACCATGCACATCTTTGGGATTAATATATAAAATATCACCACTGGTAATTGGATAAATATAATCATTCCAATAATGCAAACCATTACCTGAACAAACAATCACAATTTCATAAAAATCGTGATCATGTAAAGGAAAAGGGTGTTGATGATCACGTTTTTCGACAGTAACAGTATTCATCTTTGAAATAAAATAATCTTGTTTATATAAACGCAAACATCTTTCCATAAACTGTTCCTGACTTACTAGTAAAACAACTAATGATACCCTTTATCTGGGTTATTACGTAATGCTTGTGGCGAAAACGTAAATTCTTGTTTAAAACAGGTAGAAAAATAAGCACTATCATTAAAACCACATTCTTGCGCAATGGTTGTAATAGATTTATTGCTATAAATTAACTGAGTATAAGCATTAGCTAACCGCAACTTTATTAAATATTTTTGAGGCGTGATGCCAATCTCATTTTTCATCTTCCTATGAAAAGAGCGCAATGACAATGAAAATTGTGCCGTTAACTGTTCCCAATCAATTTGCTCCTTAAAATTGATCTGTAACCAACGCAACAACTGCTTAACGCGATTATCAGATGATCCAGAACCTTCATTGACATAAAAATTCTTATTAAAAATAAGTAGTAATTGTAAAAATAAACTTTCCTGTACAGCACTTGATTGATTTTGCGTCAATTGCTTAATAATCGATTGAATATTTTCATCAGATTTTTTATCAAAAAAGTAATGAGAATGAATCGGATCAGGATTTGGAATTAACTGATTTATCCCATTAATAAAATGAAAATTCTCAGGATCTCTAAATAAAATATTGGTCAAATGTAGATTATTAACGTTCTCATACAAATGGCAGTCTGAAGCCTTAATATAAAACATCATACCTGGATATAAATCAAATAGTCGCCCATTTAAAATATGTTTTCCATACCCACTTGTCACAATAACGATTTCATTAAAATTATGCGTGTGTTCAGGGTAGACGGGTTGAGGCGCCCGAGGCTCAACGGTGATATTTTGATCGCTAGACGAAAAAAAATCTTTATCAAGTAACATCTCAATCATTTTGAACCTCACTCCTTATAAAAACCTACAACCACATTCTAAAAAGTAAATCGAAATCTCACCTTTAAAATTTGGACAGCTAATATAATATTTTGGCAATAAATTATAGCTATACAGGAATTTTTATTAAAAATGTGCGAAGCTTCACATTTTTTCAAACTACTTTGTTTAAAAAATGAGTGATATAAACAGCTTAATTTTTTTTAAATTTTCATCTTGTTGGAAGTTATTATTTGTGATATTTTTTGCGCACTTAAATTGATTTATGTCAAAAAATGAAGATACTCATATGGAAATCTTAATTGTAATTTTGATTCTTTTAGCGTCACTACTTGTACGATACAATAGAGTGATTACGATTCTCATTAAAACTTTAAAACACAAACCTTTTCCCCAAAATTCTCAAAAAACTGAACAACTGACAGTTGACCAGCAAAATGCATTATCAGCTGGACTTATTATTTCAGAGCAACATATGTTTTGTTGGGATAGCTTAGAAAGCGATGCCCGAAACTCTGGTAAAAAAGAACAGCGATATCGCTTAAGTACAGCTTGGGATGTAACTTCTCCACAAAGTGCTACTGAATGTTTATCCTCTTTTGGATCAGTTCACAAACTCATCGATGTCGCGATTGAAATTTATCTAAACGTTTCTAAAGAGCAGTGGCAAAGTTGTATTGATGACCAAGTTCCAGAAGATTACCGTGATATTATTACAATCTATTGCTCAAGATTAGATCAAGTATCTTCAATGTTAATTGAAAACAAAGTCGCTGAAGACCAAGACGAATTGCGTCAAATTCTACTACGAGGTTCAATTGCATGGGATTTAGGACGCCTAGTTTATATTGCCAGAGCAAGCTATATAGCGGGCTATATTAGCAAAGATCAAGCATGGCAATCGATTAACTCAGTTTTACCAACGGTTAAAGAAAATTTTGTCAATTGGAAAGAATTTGGTCAAAGTTATATGCTAGGTCGTGCTGTGTATCAGCCTGATGATGCATCGCTTCCTGGTCTATTTGATATCTACACTCAAAGCACCACTTCCGAAGAGAGCCCATGGCTCAAATATCCGTTAAATAATTAATTTAATGCTTGTGACAGTGTAAACTGTCACAAGTACTTAAATACTTAATCGTCATTTAAAACCAACCATATTAAAATTTAGTTAAATTTTCGCTCTTCAGATGGCGTGATACCAAACGTTTTTTTATACAGTGTAGTAAAATGAGTACTATTAACAAAACCACAAAGTAATGATATTTCGGTAATAGTCATATCACTTTCTCTAATCTTTAATCTTGCTGACATTAACCGTAATCGTCTGATGTAATTTTCAGGAGTTAGGCCGGTTGCTTGTTTAATATGCCTAAACATGGTACGTGTTGTTAAATGAAATGTTTGCGCTATATTGTTCCAATCATATTCATCAAAGCAATTTTCTTGAAGATGGTTAAGCAAAAGATGGAGTTTATAGCGGGTATTATTTTGTTGTGACTGACGTTGATATTGCTTAATGATAACAAGCAATTTAAAAAACAGATACTCACGATGCTCAATTGAATTATTTAAATTAAATAACTGATCAATAACAGAATTACACTCTTTACGAATATTAGGCGCTAACCAAATATAAGAACTTAAATCACTAGCGGAGATAGGCCTTAATAGCTCCTCCATATTCTTCAAAAAAGTAAAATTCTGATTGGGATTAATCAGGATATTAGTTAGCTTTAGCGTTCCGAGATCATCATAAAAATGGTAATCATGCCCTCTAACTAAAAAAACATCACCTTGTTGAATAAATAACGGCTTACCATTAATAACATGTAAACCATGACCGTGCTCAACAATCACTAACTCGTCGAACTCATGATTATGCTCGCAACCGTTGTCCTCAGGGTCACTCTTATAAAGGGCTAATTTATCTGATTTATGATTAAAATAAGTGTCAATTTTTAAAGTATACATATTGATTATATCCTTACAACGGTAACTTATTATCAAGGTATCCCGTTAAATAAAAGACAATTTTTATCCGTCATATAAATACAATAAAGTAATTAAACATGAGATAAAAAATAATATTCTTAAAAATGTGAACTTGCTCG
The DNA here is from genome assembly GCF_026536845.1 of Gilliamella sp. B3023. Lineage (NCBI taxonomy): Bacteria > Pseudomonadati > Pseudomonadota > Gammaproteobacteria > Orbales > Orbaceae > Gilliamella > Gilliamella sp. B3023. The sequence continues at coordinate 8,178 of NZ_JAFNNH010000011.1, read as the reverse complement.
GTATAAGCTTTTTAATATTGCCATTTATAAACGCAATCTGGCAGTATCTTAGTGGCTAGCTTTTGTTTTGCATAGCTATACTCCTAAATGTTTTCTATAGGAGAAGAATATGGCACAAGCAATTCAAAAAAATATTGATGCAGTTATGGTAAAAGATAATGCATTTATTCTGAAAGCAAAGCAATTACAACCAAAGATTTATCAAAAAAAGATCTCACCCCAAAAGATTATTTCGCTCATCAATGATCCAAGTGCTATTCATCATTGGTCATCAAAAATAGTGAGTGATGCAAATGATTATCTCAATCAGAGTTTTCATTCAGGTGATAGTTTTATAATTGATTTTGGTCAACACAATGTTGGTTACCTCTCTTTCTTGTGCGAATCTACTGGTAGCCCTCCTGATGCGCCTGCGCATATAAAATTAACATTTGGTGAAACACTGTGTGAAATTGCTGAACCATTCAGTCAATATCAAGGTTGGCTTAGCAAAAGCTGGTTACAACAGCATGATGAATACATTGATATTTTACCCGCTAAAATCAACTTATCTCGACGCTACTGTTTTCGATACTTAAAAATAGATATTGTCTCACTATCGCCTAAATACCAAATTTTATTTAAAGATATAACTTTTAACACAGTCAGTTCAGCACCAGAACACTGTCTTAGCTATCAATCATCAGATCCGCTATTAGCGAAGATAGATCAAGTCTCCATTCACACGCTTCGAAATTGTATGCAAGACGTATTCGAGGATGGACCGAAAAGAGATAGAAGACTGTGGTTAGGCGATTTACGCTTACAAGCCCTAGTGAACAACGTCACTTTTCAACAGCACGATTTAGTCCGCAGATGCTTATACCTCTTTGCTAGCCATCGTCGGGAAGATGGTCTGGTTTCCTCTAATGTCTTTGTTAAACCTGACATTATTGCTGACGATACTTTTTTATTTGATTACTCACTTCTTTTTGTCGATGTCCTTTACGACTACTTTAATCAAACTAATGATCGACAAACGGTTAAAGAGCTATGGCCGATCGCGTTACAGCAAATTGAAATAAATCTAAAACGTTGTGACGCGCAAGGATTAGTTCAAGATAGTGATGATTGGTGGTCATTTATTGATTGGCACGAAAAACTCAATAAACAAGGCGCTTCTCAAGGTGTTTTAATTTACTGTTTAGACAAAGCATGTCGACTTTCCCAACATTTTCAACCTGAAATAACTCAGGCGCTTAACCAAAAATTAGATTTGGTTAAAAGAGCAGCACAAACATTATGGGACGAGCAAGCCGGTTTTTACACCAGCGGCGAACAAAAACAAATTAGTTTCGCCACACAAATTTGGATGGTTTTAGCTGATGTAGGCGATTTAGCTCATCAACAAAAATTATTAACGCAATTAATAACAACTCCACCAGAAATCGGCATGAACACGCCTTACTTACGACATCACTACATCTTAGCCTTGTTCAAAACAGGCATGAAACAACAAGCCATTGATGAGATTAAAGCATATTGGGGAAAAATGGTCGAATTTGGGGCAGACACATTTTGGGAATTGTTTGATCCAAACGACCCTAATTATTCACCGTATGGTAGCAAAATCATCAATAGCTACTGTCATGCTTGGAGTTGCACACCGGCTTGGTTTATTCGACAAAATAAACTTTAACTAAAAATTTATAAGGAATAAAAAAATGGTCAATTCATTATTTTCTCTTTGGCGGCAACGCATAGGTTATGGGATTGCTGACTTATCTTGTAATTTAGTATGGCAATTAATCTCATTATATCTTATGTATTTTTATACGGACGTAATGGCACTACCCGCTTATTATGTCGGTCTAATGTTTTTAGTTACCCGGCTGGTTGATGGTGTTGCTGATGTCTTAATGGGCTTAGTTATCGATAATACATCCACACGTTGGGGACGTTGTCGTCCATGGCTATTAATCGGCGCAATACCGTTTGGCATATTGTGTATTTTAGTTTTCTATGTGCCTGATTTTGGAACGACCGGTAAACTAATCTATGCCTTTATCACCTATCTTTGCCTCTCTTTTATCTATACCTTGGTCAACATACCATTTAGTGCAATGTTGCCATTTTTAACTGCGGATTCATTAGAAAGAACAACCTTATCTTCAGTAAGAATTTTATTAGGTTCCTTAGGTTCAACGATTGTTGCAGTGGCAACATTACCGCTAGTTGCGACATTGGGAAATGGTGATCAAACACATGGCTTTTTATATACCGCTATTGTTTTTGGGATTATTGCGACTTTCTTTCTGATAGTCAGTTTTAAAAATGTTGAGGAAAAAATCACTATACAACAAGAGCGAATGACCTTAACTAGAGCATGGAAAGGTTTAAAAGACAACAACCCATGGAAAATCTTTGCAACTAACATCTTTCTTATGTGGGGCGCATTCTTTTTACAAACTGGCTCCTTAGTCTATTTCTTCAACTATTACGTACAAAGCGAAAACCTTACCGCAATAATTGCGGGAATATCAACTTTCGTCCCCTTAATTGGCACACTTACCGTACCATTCTTAGCCAATCAGATGAAAAAACGACATGTCTATCTATTTTCAAGCGCTATCAACTTAATTGGTATGGGAATAATGATGTTATCGGGCGTGAATCATCTTGGTCTTATCATCGGCGCGGTTATCTTATCACTCGGTGCTGGGCAACGCCTTGCTATTTATTTTTCAATGCAGGCTGACCCGGTTGATTATGGTGTATGGAAAACCGGTATTAATACTGCCGGAATTTTGACATCAATCAATGGATTCTTTGGCAAAGTGGCGATGGCTGGTGCTGGTGCTATTACCGGTTTTTTACTCTCATCTGGTGGATATGTTGCCAATGCAGTTCAAGTACCAAGTGCGCTTTTTGCAATCAAACTCTGTTACTTATATTTACCTGCCATTTTAATTATTGCCTCGATGATTTGGATAGCTAAGTTCTACAAACTTGATGACAGTTATACTTCAATTCGAGCTGAATTAGATGCCAGAAATCTTAATGATGAACAAAAAGTTTAATCAATTTACATTAAAAGGAAATAACGATGAAATTAAAAATAATAGCTGGAGTCTGCTGTTTCTATTCTTTATCCGCATTAGCATCCATTGAATGGCAGACCGAACAAGGAACACTTAAACTTTATGGCGATGTCGAATTTAATATTGATGCTGCAAGCAAAAAAAAGCAGTTAACCTCACTTAGAACATCGGCAAACAAAGACTTTGATGCTAATGACACAGATCAGTGGGATATAAATGGCCGTATTTTATTCGGTTTGGATGGGAAAAGAGAATTAGCGAATCAGAACTATGCAGGATTCTCGGTGCAACCGCTTGCTGACATGGGAGGTAAAGTTAACCTAGATGATGCTAGTTTCTATTTTGGTAAAAAAGATGACTGGCGCCTACGAATTGGTCGCTATGAAGCTTACGACATGTTCCCACTTGGGCAAGATACCTTCATAGAATATTCTGGCAATACTGCCAACGATTTATATAGTGATGGTTTTGGTTACATCTATATGATGAAAGAGGGTAGAGGGCGTAGCAGTAACGGCGGTGCAATCGAATTAACCAAAGAGTTTGGGGATTTGAACTTGCAAGTTAATGCGATGGTAAAAGATGGTACCTCCTTATTTGATCATAGCCGTTATCATGGATATAAATTGCAAAAAGATAAAAACGTCGTTTACTTACGTCCCATCATATCCTACCGAAATAATGATATATCAGCAGCCCTAGCAATGGAGCGTAATGTTGTTAATAACGCTTATGGTTATCATGATATAAACGGCAAATGGCATGATCAGTCAAAACGTAATGGGTATGGCTTAACGATGAGTTGGAATAGTGCAGGTGATTTTGATAAATCATCTGAGGGATTACTGCTCAATAGCAGCATCTCCTATTTAGATGCCGAACAAGAAAAAGATTTTACCGCGGGTATCAATGGTATTTGGAAAGGTATTGGTCTTGGTTACATCTATGCTGCCAATGATATAAAAGCATTTAATACAAATTATCGAGGTGATGGTGAAATTTATGCTAAAGGCAAATATAAATTACATACTGTCAATGCCTCATACTTAATTTCAAATGTGATGGATATGGATAACTTCAATATCTATTTAGGGACTTACTTATCTAGATTAGAGCGCGATGAAAAACAAGGAGGAGGTAACGATAATCGTTATGGCGCAAGGGTCCGTTTTAAATATTTCTTTTAAATAAGACTAATTAACATTCACCCCAAGTAAAAATAATACGCACTTTACTTGGGGAATTCTAAAAAGAGTCATTTCTTAAAAAAACACAAAAAACACCAAATTATCAATAATAAAAACCGGAATCAAAATCCCGATTGACCACTTCATATAACCAAAAAAGCTAGGCATATTGATTTTATTTTGGTCCGCAATGCTTTTAACCATAAAGTTAGGGGCATTACCAATATAACTTAAAGCGCCCATAAATACCGAGCCCATTGAAATAGCCAGTAAAGTGCTTTCAAACGTCGTCATTAAGCTACTAGCATTACCCGAAGCAAGATTGAAAAAGACCAGATAAGTTGGTGCATTATCTAAAAATCCGGATAGCAATCCTGATAACCAAAAATACATACTATTTATTGGTGCACCTTGGTCATTAGTCACCAATGAAATGACCGAAGCCAACGCACCATCATTACCCGCACGTAAAATCGCCAGCACAGGCACAATAGTAATAAAAATCCCAATAAATAACTTAGCAACCTCTTTTATCGGCTCCCAATTAAATTCGTTGCCTGCTCGAACTTGTTTTGGGGTAATCATTATTGAAATTATCGTAATAGCAATAAAAAGACCATCACGAACTAAATTTTGTAATGCGATTTGTGAACCTAAAATAGTAAAACTTATCGATGAATGCCACACACCAGACAAAATCACGCTAGCAATAATAGCCAATAATAATACAAGATTATTTAGACCATATAACTTAACAGGCTTAGCACTAATTGGATTGCTATTCACACCATACTGCTTAACGTAATAGTAATGATCGATAAAATAATAAATAATTAACAATAACCCTGATGTAAACACAACAGGCAACAGCATATGCTTAACTGTCCAGAAAAAATCGACACCTTTTAAAAAACCAATAAATAACGGTGGATCGCCTAAAGGCGTTAATCCACCGCCAATATTGGCAACTAAAAAGATAAAAAATATTACCGTGTGTACAGCATACTGTCGTTGACGATTAGCTCGAAGTAGTGGACGAATCATCAACATCGCAGCGCCAGTTGTTCCCATAATTGAAGCAAGCACAACGCCAATCATCAGTAAAATAACGTTGGATTTTGGTGTGCTGATTTTATCACTCTTAATCAGAATGCCACCGGAAACCGTAAACAAAGCCAAAAGTAATAATATAAAAGGAATATACTCCTGAACAATGGCGTGTACTGTTAGTTCAATTGTTGTCGTTAAACCAAATGAAACCAGCGCAAACCCCAAAAATAATAACGTCCAAACGGCAACAACTTTACCGTAGTGATAATGCCATAATCGGGCTAAAAATAGTGGACATAAAGCAATCGATAACAAAATTCCAACGAAAGGGATCACCCAAAGTAATGATAACGCCTGTCCATGAAACTCACTCGCATAGGAATCAAAAGACATAAGCATTAAACTAAAAAAAGGGAATATCAAAAACTTTTTTAGATTTTTCATTGTATTATCGGTTGGATTTAAAGTGGATGATTATAACAAATTCAAAATTAATTTTCGAATCATCCACAATCGTATAACTTAACGATTATAAAAAAAGTTGAGGAGCGGGGTTTTTGAAGCATAAAATCTCTCGCTATTTTCACAAATTTGCTCAAAAACGTTATAATAGTGATTAATTCTCTATGTTGGATCATCCATGCAATCAATCAAAAAAACAGCTTTACACCACCGCAATAAACACATTAATGGTTATCCATTTGATTTACTTATCAAAACATTGAACGAACTATCTAATTTTGTAAAGCCTAATCAATATGGACGGTTAACGATTGATTTTGCTGATCCTACTGCGGTCAAAATGCTAAATAAAGCGCTATTATTGCACTATTATCAACTTTCGTATTGGGACATTCCTGACAACTATCTATGTCCGCCAATCCCGGGGCGAGCAGATTATATACACTATCTTGCCGATCTGTTAGCGCAAGATAACCAAATTCCTACAGGTAAACAGGTTCGCATTTTAGATATTGGGGTTGGGACGAATATTATTTATCCAATTATTGGTTGTGCAGAGTATGGTTGGTCATTTGTGGGTAGTGATATCAATCCAACATCAATAAAAGTTGCTTCATTGATAGCACAATCTAATGATCTATTAAAAAACACATTACAATGTCGCTTACAACCTGACAACGAAGCTATTTTTGAAAATATCATTCAACCTAAAGAATTTTACCTAGCCACCCTATGCAATCCACCTTTTCACGCCTCCGAACAAGAAGCACATGCAAGTGCTTACACTAAACTTAAAAAGTTGGGAAAAGTAAATTCAACGAAAGATAATCTCATCCTCAACTTTGGTGGACAACACGCTGAACTCTGGTGCAAAGGGGGAGAAAGTGCATTTATCTCTAAAATGATAAAAGAGAGTATCAAATACAAAACGCAATGCCTGTGGTTTACCTCATTGGTATCGAAAAAAGAGACGCTAAGCAAAATAAAAAAACAACTAAAAGTGGCAACTGAATATAAAATTGTCTCTATGGCTCAAGGACAAAAAATTAGCCGTTTTGTTGCGTGGACGTTTTTTGATCAAGAAGAGCGGAAAATGATAATCAAAAAAAGTTGAGGAGCGGGGTTTTTGAAGTTTTAAATTTCACTTAAAAACTTTTAAATGATCAAAATCACTAAATTTCTAATTCAAAGCCTTAAAATAAAATTTTTGAGGATCAATCGCTCTAATTTTAAAGATTTGTAACTGTGATATATTCAATTAAAACAATAGTTAAATAATTATAATTTAGATCATTTTTAGATCCGATTTACAAAAGTTAACGTAATTGAGCGAAAAAAAATGTTGCATCGTGTTTTTCCAATCACTATACTTTTTACACGGTTTTAGCTAATAGGCTAAAATTTGACAGAAAAGTATAAAATTGTAAATTAATCAAAAAATTACTTGACAGGATTGTCACATATGCATTATAATTTTCAACAGGCAACAGGCAACAGGCAACCTGGCCAACCTATCTTTTAAATTCGTCTAAGTCCAGCACCCAGTTTAAATTTTTCACTGAAACTTATTTTTCTACTCAATCAAGTGAAATTCTGCGAATTTTCGCGCGATCGCTTCCGCGATCCTCTTCTCGATCTTTTTTCCGGTCGTTTTCCGGATCCTCTTTCAGATTTCGATCCTTTTCCCAATTATCCCGGCAGATTGTTTTTTTCGTGGTCTTTTTCCTTCCTTTTTCGGGTCACGCATTGACATCACAGACAACTAGGAATGCGATACAGGGTAGTGCACCTTATCTAACTTTCGACGGTGGTCGTACTCGTGCAGTTGATGCTAACGGTCTGCTTGGGATTACACTATCTAACGGAGCTAATTACACGCCTTCAACCAATACTTCATCTTCTTCAGCACCAATCGTCTTGCCGGTTGCGGGTCAGAGTTTTGCTGATATTCGTATGTTCGTTCCTACTAATTCTACTTTGGTCGATTTAAGTACACTTATCGGTCCTCCTAATAATTATTGGGGTGATGATGATGGAGATTCTGGCGTTAGTGCTACTGGTCGTTTAAGTTTATCTATCGTCGATAAAAACAATCAGTCAGTATCACGTAATTCCGTGTTAACGACTTGTAATTCACCTTATAAGGTTAAGTTATCTAGTACTAACGGTACATTATCGACTCGTTACGGATTTCCTAATCGTAGTACTTTCAGTGCCAGTAATGTGACTTATTACGTCAATCCTAAGGCTTCGCCGGTGGTTTGTTTTGCCAGACCTAATTTGACTTTTGGTAGAGGTGATTTTGCTGGTCCAGCTTCAATGTGGGACCCTGCTAAGGGTTTTCTCACTCAAGAAACAGACCCGTCACTTTACGGTAGAAACTTTCCTACTACTGGTGC
>NZ_JAFNNH010000010.1:0-92992 GCF_026536845.1 Gilliamella sp. B3023 | reverse complement strand
CTAACTTACAATCAATTTATTAATAAAAATACAGGAAATTTTGCAAAATCTTTCAGAAAACGCCTGTGTTTCAGTATAAAAATTGGGCCAGTTGAATATTTTTTATCACCAAAATGAGTATGAGAATTTTACCTTGTATTATTTTATATGGTTAAAAATTTAAATAAGGATACAAGATTCAATTACCTAATTTATTTAAATAATCAGACGGCATTTTTAATTTATTATCAAATGATATATTCAAATAAAAAGGGAGCGTAATCCGCTCCCTTTTATAATTTCTGTTTAAAGAGCCATACCTTAAACATACAGATTTAAATATTATTTAGGGTGAAACACAAACCACCTGAGTAAATTGAGTTTTTGTGCCACTTATAACATCACCTGTTACATCCACAATAAAATGTTGATTTGGAATTGTACTTGGGGATGGTGAACTGGTCCAAAAAGCAAATGGAGTCCAAGCACTGCCATAACCTCTATTTTTTAATGATCCCCACTCTGAACTCAATCCACCATTTATTTGTCTAATTTTCTTTTGACCATTTCCAGGATAGCCGCCTTCCCACCAACCAGGAATATTACCGTTAGTCAGATCTGACACAATTGGCAATCTATAATTTGGCAAGCTTGCACAATAATTTTCAGCGTTATTATAATTGTTTTCTACCATATTGAGACCATCACTATCCGCTTGCGGAATAAACCAATGGCGCAATTTAAAACGGTAAATTGGCATAGTTTTTGCTTGATCAGCATAAATAGTAAATTGTGTTGGCACAAAACTCATTTTATATGAAGGAGAATTAGAGTTTGGCCCTTTTAACTTGACTACGGGTACCCCATCATCCTTTGCACTGAATTCTAAATCAACATTAGAGTTGTTAGGCGATTTGCTATAACTAAGTTGACGATAACTTGTCAGCCCCGCAATAATCAATCTAAAGCTAAGATCATTGGCGCCTGTTGCAGGAAAGTTAGATTCTGGATCATTAACATTTTGGACTAAAAAAGCACTTTTATCTGAATCCCACTGACCAGAAACACCGTTATTTTGTGTTAATGTGTTCGGTTGAACAAAACAAGTATAAATGGTACTAGAACCAACAGTAAGAATATAGTTATCATCTAGATCACTAAATTGTGCTGTATTTGGAACACCATATTGAGTTTGAATGCTACTGTTTTCAATTTTTAACTTGATATTATACGGCGCCAAACACTTATCAATAGCATCAGTCCGGGCAACGTTTTTACCAGTAGAACCAACAATTGTCATTTGGATTTTACCAGTTCCTGAATTTATCACATCACCATCATCATCCCGACCATAATTATAAGGTGCTTGCAATAGTTTGATAAAATCAATCGACTGGATTTTATCACCATCAATAGGAGTATCAACCGGCACTATAGTTTTTATATCAGCAAAAGTTGCAAGATTAGTGGGAAGTGCAATAGATAAGGGGTTATTATCATTATCCACAGGTGGCCTATTATGTTTAACTTCACGGCCGTTTTCTATATAACTTACCCAAGATAAGGCTTTAGTATCTGTGCTTTTTGTTTGACCATTATCAAATGTTAAATAAGGAGGGGTTCCATGAATAATATTGCTTGTCTTATTTGATAATGCTAAAACAGGACTTGACATACATACATACATACATACATACATACATACATACATACATACATACATACATACATACATACATACGATTATAAGTTAAATAGCTAGAATGGCAAGAAAGAAGCTTGATGAATTTTCGTTTTTTCTCAAAGATAAATGATGAGGATTTTTCTTTATTGGCACTCACAATATCCGAGCGCTGACTATAACTTGACGGAAACATAAAACACTACTCCTTTACTACAATTAATAATACTCACCCTGAGTAATACTAAACCTATCTTTGACATTAAGATCTGCATGATTAAACCTAATATCGACATTTAAATCATAAAAGAGTAACAAGGTTTTGTATTGGTATTTTATGTAAAGAGTTCTTAAAACTTTTAGGACTTTTTAAGGTATATCAATTTGATAAATTGTAACGGAATAATCTATGTGATTTATCGGTAATCTTTAGCATTGACATTATTGTCAATTTATTTAACTAAGTATTGGAAATTAAAGTGTATTTTATGATAACAAACAATCTCACTAAAGATATCAATCATTACTCTTACATTTTTTTAGGTTCTTAACAATCACCAAAGATGTTTGTCTATTTTAGTCGTAGCGATTATCTCATTTTTCTTATAATCGATGGTATAAATACCTATGTTTTTAACGAAAAATCTTAAAATCTTTTTAAGCTCTGTCGTTAATGGCCTTTTAACGCCAAAGCTTTTCCATATTTTAGCCCCCAAAATTTATAATAAATTAGCGCTAAAAAACGTTTCTAATTTATCAAAGGGAATTTTATTGGTGGTATTATAATATAAATCAGTATGCACTGCATTAGGAATAATCATTAATTCTTTATTTTTACTGCCAACCATTTTAAACGCATCTTCTGAAAAGTAACGAGAATGCGCTTTTTCACCGGCTATAATTAATGTTGGGCACTCAATTTCATGGGCATGATTCAATAACGACTGATTAATAAATGAAAGTGGCATACTTAACACCCATGAACCATTCGGATTTGAATTGACAGAACGAATATGAAAACCAAGTTTAGTGGTATAAAAACGAGAATAATCTGCAATAAATTGTGGTGTTTCATCCGTGATTTGATCAACGGTAATATTGTTTCTTGGATTCAATGTGGCATAACTATTTTGTGAATCGTCCCAGCGGCTATTATTCAATGACTGTTTCATTGCTAATCGTTGCCCTTCTGTCATGCTATCATTATAACCTTTAGGAATAACTCGACTCATATCGTACATGACAACGGTTGCTACCGCTTTAATTCGAGTATCAATTGATGAAGCATTTAAAGCTATACCACCCCAACCACAAATCCCCAAAATGCCAATGTGCTCCCGCTCAACGCAATCTAAAGATCCAAGATAATCAATAGCGGCACTAAAATCTTCGGTATTGATTTCAACTGATGCTTGATTACGCGGTAATCCACTGCTTTCACCAGTAAAAGAGGGATCAAATGCCAAAGCAATAAATCCTCGCTCTGCTAGAGTTTGCGCATAAAAACCCGATACCTGCTCTTTTACTGCGCCAAATGGTCCTGCGACAACAATAGCAGATAATTTATCTGGGCTGTTTTTTGGGCGATATAGATCTGCGACAAGCGTAATGCCATAACGATTTTTAAACGTGACTTTAAAATGCTCAACTTTATCACTTTGTAGAAAAATCTTATCCCAACGTTGTTCTAACTGAATTGTCTGATGTGGAACTGTAATTTGAGAATGTATATCATTCATGTCAATCTCTCACATTGAAATTAATGTTTTATATCTAGTTAATTAGCATAATTTTTGGAAATCTTCTTCAGATACCGCTTCACACCATTCATTATAGGTATCCTCACCCGGCACTTCGATAGCGATATGGCTAAACCATGAGTCAACTTTAGCGCCATGCCAATGTTTTACATTCGCAGGAATGGTGATAACCATACCGGGCTCTAAACTTATTGGCTTATCCCCGTATTTTTGATACCAACCGCTACCAGCTATACATAATAAAATTTGCCCCCCACCTTGTGATGCATGATGAATATGCCAATTATTTCGACAGCCAGGTTCAAATGTGACATTTGCAACTAATAAGGGAGACTTTGCTGTTAATAAATTTAGATAGGATTGACCAATAAAATATTTAGCATAATTTACATTCGGCTCCCCCAGTCCAAATAAATTATGTTTTTCAAATTCAGATTGACTGATTATTTTCATAATAACTATCCTCGTCAGGAAATGATTTAAAGCTATCTGTGTAATAAAACTTATTTTGTGAAACATGGATATATTTACTATATCCATTTGGTTGTAATTTTTTATTGGCCTTTTACTGCACGGTTGAATCGTTCAAATTCGATTTCACCAATTTTTGATTTTAAAATATTCGCAATGCCATCTAATTGAGTGGGAGATACCCCGACATTTTGCGCAATTTGAACATGAGATTTAATCTGACTATCGGCACCTTGCAAGGTTGATAGCGCAGCTAATGTCGCTATCTCTCTATCTTCATAACTTAAAATATCTCGACCAAAAATATCGCCAAAAAGATGGGCTTTTAAAAATTGATCAATAGTAGGTGAAAAATCCATAATGCCACCCGTAACCGGTTTGCCTACAACTTTTGTTTGAATTTTTGTACCCAATTCTAAAGCGCTTAAATTAGTCGGTAATGGTGACGAAGTAGAACCAACTGTGTCAGTAATGCCTTCTTTTTGACGTTCTTCTAGTAGCGCTTTAAAGGCACTCAAACCATTTAAACTTTTTGGAAAACCTACATAGGCATAAAGTTGAACTAAAATTTCTTTAATTTCATTGATGGTTAATCCTTGATTCAATCCATCAATTAAAGCTTGCTTTAAGCCAATCATATCGCCTTTAGACATAAAAGCGGAAATAGTAACAATCGATCCTTTTTTTGGTGTTAAAATATTCATAGCCTTTGCCCTTAAACAATTAGTTAATACTGCAAACTTTTGCTAACCACCCTAGATTCTGACTATTAAGTGCGACTAAAAATGATAGATAATTTATTAGATACTGATGCGAATGTATTTCACTTCGTTTTTGATTATTATAAGATCTGATAATAATATTCAATAGAGCCGATCCTGCCAAAAAGTTGCCTAATCCTATCAGAAATCATATGCTAATAGAGAAATTTAAATTAATAGAGAAATCTCTATGTTAAAAAAAGAAATTAAAAAAATAATGCTAAAAAGAATGCCAACTGTGGGGGACTATCCAACACAAATTAAAAACTTTGGCATTTATAGGCGTGAAGTCGGCAAAAATAAAGATATTTGTTTAGAAAATTGTTTTTATCATCCTATGATTACAATGATAATACAAGGTGAAAAAAGCTCTCTGCTTGGCACCAAACTTTATCATTATAAAGAAGGTGATTATCTTATAACCTCGATTGATATTCCAACGATAAATACAATTAAAAAAGCGACGACGAAAGCCCCATTCCTTTCATTGTCACTTTTGATTGATAATAATTTAATTAAAGAGTTATTAATAGAATTTCCGGAATTAAATAAACCTTCGCAACAAAGTTTTAATGGTATTATTATCTCTAAAGCTGAAGATGATCTAATCAATGCTTTTTATCGATTGCTTAAGTTGCTGGATAAACCTGAACAAATTTCGGTTTTAGCACCACTAATCGTAAAAGAAATTCATTATCTACTCTTAATCGGTCCATTTGGTGAAGCGCTAATATCAATTTGTATGCCAGAAACAAGAAGTTATCGTATTGCGAATACGATAGATTGGCTAAAAGAACATTTTAGAGAGCCGATAAAAATGGAACAACTAGCCAATCAAGCGAATATGTCACTCTCTAGCTTTTATCGTCATTTTAAAAAAGTAACAAGTTTAAGCCCATTGCAGTTTCAAAAACAACTTAGATTACATGAAGGCCGGCGTTTAATGGTCAGCGAGAATATGACAGCGATTCAAGCGAGTTTAAAAGTCGGTTACGAAAGTGCAACACAATTTAATCGAGAATATAAAAACTTATTCAACCAAACACCCTTGCAAGATGTGCTAAAAATACGCAAAGGTTCTCAACGAAGATAAATTAAAGTTGAGGAGTGGTGTTTTTGATTTGGGATTAGTTGAAAATACGGCGGAAATATTTGCTGTTATCGATTTTGTTTCATTTGCTTTTAGTAACTTCAGTGGCAATTATTGTTAATTAGTTTCCTAATATTCCCCCCTATTTTAAATAAGAAAAATAGAGGCTATAAACTGCCAAGAGGCTTGAAAAAAAAGAAATCGGCTGGGTTATTCTGATTGTTGGTATTCAGCTAACAATTCTCCTCAACCATCAGCCAACCATTTTAATAGCCACCTTTTTAATTAAACTCCCAGTCTTTCAACATACTCTGAATCCAATTCAAGGACTTTAGTAAAAAATTGGTGTAGGCTGTATTCTCTTCCTGCGTATTGAATATAAGATTTAAAGTTTTCAATTTTAAATGTGCGTTCATCTTTGCTTTCAAAACAGTAACCAGTGAAAAAAAGCTCGTTAGATGAATTTATTTGGACTCTATCTAATAATAATTCTTTATTGACGTTGGAATGTTTAAATGAAATCGTAAACAAGTCTGAATTCCATATTGTGGTTAAGTGATTTCTAAAATTATCAGAATCTAATTCTTGCTGTTCGTAATCAACAGAATCTTCAGAATTGGTTGAATAATTGAATGAAGTGTCTTGAGACGATGCTTTTTCTAAATTTAAATTTTTGTGCGCCTTATAATTTAAAAATTTCTTGCCTATTCCACATATTCCTCGAACTAACAAAATCAAACAACAAACAATAAATGAAATAACGGAAATACCGGCTAAAGCAACCATCGTTGGATTTGGAGGCGAATCATCATTAGGAAAAGTAATGATATAGATGGCAAAAATTATTAAACTAAAAATTAAAACCTTCTTCACGGTGATCTTATATGCTCGCATTATTTATTTCCTATCAAATCAATCTAGCTTTAAATTCATAAAACGCTTGATCGATTATTTTATTCTTTCTTCCAAGTTGAACCCTCTTCCAACTTTCTCAACATTCCATCAGAAAATAGATTCATTAAGGTCTAAACGGTACTTAGTTCTAATTTCATGCTGAAACCATAAACCTTGATAATCCAATCAATCGCCCCGCTTTTTTAAAAATTGATTTTCATAAATGAATTTCTGATACACTTTTATATATAACAATAAATGAAATTTAATATTCTATCTTAAAGTCAATTGGTTACAAATATAACCATCAATGTAATGTTTTTTATTGTGAGTACTATTATGAAACATCTACCAAGTTAATTCCTCTTTATCAGCTTTATTGTTTTCTTCATACATCATTAGTATGGTGCTATAACTACACATATCTATACCACTATTACAATAATCTTTAATTACTTGATCCATTATTTTTCTATTTGTGGCCTTAGTCGCTTTTTTAAATGCATCTAAATTCTCTTGCTCCATCATTCTCAAATTGGAAGGTTGGCACATGTCAATTTGTTCACAATAATCTTTTTTTACGTTATCCTTAATATATTCGATAACTTCTTGCTTTTGTGCCTCTGAACCATCAAAGTCCATTGGATGAATAAATTTAGCTTGCGCAGCTGTCGAAAATAATATCGAAAGTAATATTGTCTTTTTCAACATAAAATCTCCTTTTTTGACTATTAATTTTAATTAAAAATTTTCTTTGCTACCATAAATCAATCTTACATTTAATTTACTAATTCGATATTAACATAGGTTAATAAATAACGCCCATGTTAAACTTTAAAAATCTATAAAAAACAAAACAGAAATAATGTTCAAACCAATCTAGTATTGTTTATACTAATCTGAAACTTATTAATGATAGCTTAATTTAATTATGATAAAAATTATCGTGTTATTTATATTTACCGCTTTAGCTGAAATTTCAGGCTGTTATTTTGTTTATATTTGGGCTAAAAAAGTGGTTTCTGCCTGGTTTCTTATACCGGCGGCATTATGCCTTATGTTATTTGCTTGGTTACTTACTTTACACCCTGAAGCTAGTGGTCGAACTTATGCAACATATGGTGGTATTTATGTAGTAGCATCCATTATTTGGCTTAAGTTAGTTGATCATGTCAAACTATCAACTTTTGATTTAATCGGCTCCATGATTATCCTACTCGGAACACTAGTTATTATTTGGGGTTGGAGAACATAAAATTAATTGTTTAAAAAATTGATATATCCTATTCTTTTAATAAAAAAATAAGCCAAGTCTATTAATTAATTTTTAGTAAACATATAAAGTTGAAAGAATTAAATTACATTGAATTTATATAATTAGATTATTTTAAGAAGATGATTATAGACAATTTGTTAACTATATAGTTTTTGAATTGGTGGCCCCTACTGGACTTGAACCAGTGACCAATCGATTATGAGTCGACTGCTCTGACCAACTGAGCTAAGGGGCCATTTGGATGTGCTACTGACTTAGTAGGGTTGCGATTATAATAGAGTTAAAATTAATTTGCTACATTTAATTAACTAAATAGGTTGATTTGGTTAATTATTAAACTGAAACCTATTATCATTTCATCATTTGTAATAAGCAATATTTTTTAGTTAATTAACCTGCTACAATGTTCTAAATTATTATTACTCGTTATATTGGTTGGGGAAATATTATGTCTATCAAGAAAATTCTTTTTATTAGTGCAGCGTTATCTACTGCATTGTTTTTAAATGGTTGTAGTGGTTCAGATTATCAAGCCACTTCAGCTGGTCGACAAGTTCAGTTTATTGATACTAAACCAGCAGCAAATTGCCAATTTATCGGTAAAGCTGAAGGCCGCCGTAGTACTTTCTTTTCTGGTCTAAAAACCCATAGTGAGTTGATTCGTGATGCAGCTAATGATTTGATGAATAAAGCTGCTGCAATGGGTGGTAATGTGATTTATAACGCACAAGATGCATCGTTACAATATGTTTCAGATATTGCTCCGACAGATGCTGTGATGACTGGTGAAGTCTTTAGTTGTAAATAAGAATGTGTAAAATAGAAAAGGGATACTACTGTATCCCTTTTTTATTTACCGATATAACTAACCATTTTGTTTTTCAAATTGTTTCATGAAGTCTATTAGGTAGTTGACTCCATCAATATCCATTGCATTATAAATCGAAGCCCTCATTCCACCTGCAATTCGGTGACCTTTAATTCCAATGATATTTGCTTGTGTTGCTTCACTAACAAACTTTTTATCGAGATCTTCATTTGGTGATAAGAAGGTGACATTCATGATTGATCGATTAGCAATAGCCACAGTATTACGATAAAAATCGGATTGATCGATAAATTGGTAAAGTAATTTTGCTTTAGCTTGATTTCGTTGCTGCATTGCATTCAATCCACCCAAGCTTTTAATCCATTTAAAGACTAAACCTGACATGTACCAAGCAAATGTAGGTGGTGTGTTAAACATTGAGTCATGATCCATTAAGATTTTATAATCTAACACGGAAGGTAATGCTTTTTGAGCATGTCCAATTAGATCTTCTCGAACAATGACAATTGTGATTCCTGAAGGACCAATATTTTTCTGCGCACCCGCGTAAATAATGCCATAGCGACTTACATCAATCGGTTGCGATAAAATGCAAGATGATAAATCAGCAACTACGATTTTATCCCCAAAATTAGGTTGTTCGAATATCTCGACCCCGTCAATGGTTTCATTAGGGCAATAATGGATATAATCACTGTTATCACTTAGTTGCCATTCGGACATGGGTTTAATTGAGGTTATACCTTGATTTTTAATTGTCACATTTTGTTCAATCACATTACAGTATTTGGTTGCCTCTTTGGCTGCACATTGGCTCCAATAGCCACTGTTAATGTAATCAGCATTTTTTGCCGAAATATTCATTGGCACAGCAGCAAATTGTGCCCTAGCCCCACCTTGGCAAAATAGAATTTTATAATTTTCAGGGACATTTAAAATATCACGAAGATCGTTAGTTGCTTCAATCGCACATGCATCAAAATCTTTACCGCGATGGCTTAACTCCATTACTGATGCGCCGGTGTTGTGCCAATTTAATAATTCAGCTTGTACTTGTTTTAAAACATCTGCAGGAAGTTTTGCTGGGCCTGCACTAAAGTTATAACTTTTATTCATTGCAATTCACTTTCATCCATCTAAAAATTGAAAATCTATTTTTACACTCTATTGAGCGATATACAAACAGATTTTTATCAAAAAAAAGTTGAGGAACGGGGTTTTTGAAGCATAAAAATACCGACAAAAGTCGGTATTTAAAATAAAAAGTATTATAAACAGAGCTGTTTTTTAGCATTGTCGATTGCCAATTTAACTTGTTTAGGCGATACGCCTCCTTTAGCTGATCGTTTAGCTAGGCAAGATTCGAGTGATAAAATTGGATAAACGTCATCTTCAATAACATCACTATAGACTTTTAATTCATCCAACGTTAACTCTTCTAATGCTTTTTGCTTAGCTATCGCGCCAACAACGGCTTCACCTACAATGTGATGAGCTTGTCTAAATGGAATACCTTTAGCAACGAGATAATCAGCAAGTTCTGTTGCATTTGAGTAGCCTTGTTTAGCTGCATTTTGGCAATTTTGGTAATTGATTTTAATATCTTCAAGAACTAACGCTGCCATGTCTAAACATTCTTGCCAAGTATCAAGTGCATCAAATAGATGTTCTTTATCTTCCTGTAGATCTTTATTGTAAGCAAGGGGTAAACCTTTAAAAGTCATCATGGCGCCAGTTAGTGCACCAACAACTCGCCCTATTTTTCCTCGAATAAGTTCTAATGCATCAGGATTTTTTTTCTGTGGCATTAATGATGATCCTGATGTGACACGATCAGACAGTTCAACGAAATCTGCTTCACCGCTATTGAAGATAATTAAGTCTTCTGCAAACCGAGATAAATGCACCATTCCTATAGATGCATTATTGAGTAATTCAAGTACATGATCTCTATCAGATACCGAATCTAAACTATTATTTGTTGCTGTTGCAAAACCTAACCAATCGGCTAGCTGATCGCGATCCATTGGATAAGCAGTTCCAGCTAAAGCGCCACAACCTAGAGGGCTTACATCCAAGCGTTTAAGTGTATCTTGTAAACGGCTTTCATCACGTGTTAGCATTTCATAATACGCTAAACACCAATGAGCAAAAGTGACTGGTTGTGCGCGTTGTAGATGAGTATAGCCAGGCATAACTGCATCTTGATGTTGTTCAGCAGTAAGCACTAGGCGTTTTCTGAGTTCATTGATAGCTGTGACAAGATGAGCGATTTCATCTTTACACCATAATTTTAGATCGGTTGTTGATTGATCGTTACGGCTACGACCAGTATGTAATTTTTTACCTAAATCACCGATTTTTTCGATAAGTTTTTGCTCTACCCAACTGTGAATATCTTCCGCATCACTTTGTAGAATCTGTTCTGGGTTTTGCCGTACTGATTCTAATAATTCATTTAAAGCTTTTTCTAATTTTTTTTGTTCATCATAAGATAAAACGTCAACAGTGACCAAAGCTTTAGACCATGCAATTGATCCAATGATATCTTGCTCCGCAAGCCGATAGTCAAAGCGTAGAGAATCATTAAAATGTTTAAATCGTTGATCTGCTGCTTGGCTAAAACGCCCACCCCATAATGCCATAATTACCTCAATTTTTAATCCTAAGCGATTTTAGTTTGATCGCTTTTTTAATAATGATAAATCAATAATACTATAAAAAATATATACAGACCAAAGTCTGTATATATTGTGTTTTATATCTAAGTAAAAAGTCATTAAAACTTACTTTTTAGCTTTGGCTTTCGCTTTCACTTTAGATTTTGGAGCAACTGTCGCTTTAGCATCAGCTTTAGCTACTTTTTTGACTGTTTTTTCAGTTTTTTTAGCTGTATCTTTTTTAACTGTAGCTTTTTTAGCTGGTTGTTTTTTCTTACCTTCATTTAGAGCTCGAATGCGTGAAGATAATGAGAATAAGCGAATAAATCCACCTGCATGACTGTGGTCATAGACTTCATCCTCACCAAAAGTCGCAAATTCTTCACTATATAAGCTATTTGGTGATTTTTTCTGAACTGCTGTTGCACTACCTTTGTAGAGTTTAACTACAACTTCACCTGTCATATCTTCTGCTAATACATCAGCAGCGGCTTGAATTGAGCGACGATATGGTGCAAACCAACGACCATCATAAACAACGTATGCCATTTCTAAACCAAGTTGTTCACGCCATTTGAAGCTATCACGATCTAAAATTAATTGTTCTAAACCACGTAATGCTGTCATCATGATTGTACCACCTGGGGTTTCATAACAACCGCGAGATTTGATACCCACCAAACGATTTTCAATGATATCAACTCGACCAACACCATGTTTAGCACCAATTTTATTGAGTGTTGCTACGCAGTTATATGGAGAGAGTTTCTTTCCATTAACAGAAACGACTTCACCTTTTTCTATACCAATGGTAACAAGTTCTGGTTTATTGGGTGCATCTTCTGGTGAGACAGTCCATGCCCAACAATCCGCGTTGGCTTGATTCCAAGTGCTTTCAAGCACACCACCCTCGGTAGAGATGTGCCAAGCATTTTCATCACGACTATAGATTTTTTCAACGGTTGCAGTTGTTGGAATTTTTCGTACTTTTAAGTAATCAATTAAAGCTTCACGCGAACGTAAATCCCATTCACGCCAAGGTGCAATAACTTTAAGTTGTGGTGCTAGAGCTGTATAAGTTGTTTCGAAGCGAACTTGGTCATTACCTTTACCTGTTGCTCCATGACAAAGGGTATCGGCACCAACTTCTAATGCATATTCAACTTGGGCTTTAGCAATAATTGGGCGAGCCATTGAAGTTCCAAGATAATAAGTTCCTTCATATAAAGCGCCAGTTTTTAAAACAGGGTAAACATAATCTTTAACAAATTCTTCTCGTAAATCGACAACTTTACAAGCTACTGCTCCAGATGCTTTCGCTTTTTTCTCAACATCTTTTAGCTCTTTAGGATCTTGACCAACGTTAGCGACTAGAGCGTAAACTTCACAACCGCCATAATTTTCTTTTAGCCATGGAATAATAGCTGATGTATCTAATCCACCTGAATAGGCTAAAACCACCTTTTTTGTTGCACTTTTTTTCATGTTATACCCTTTCTTAAATTTACTGACGAAAAAATAAATGATTTAAAGATTAAATTAAGTATATTTAATAAAAAATATACTCAAATAATATACTAACTGATTTATATTTAAGCAATAATTCTTGTACCTGTTATTCCTGATTTTCCATTAAATAATTCAATAAGTTTGTCGGATTCTTTCCAACTAGCTATATCAATTGGTCGCCCAAGCGTTTTTGCTGCTTCGAATGCCGAATTGACTTTGACAATCATGCCATCAGTAATAATGCCTTGTGCGATCAAGTGATCAGCTTCTGCTTGCGTTAATGATTCAATTCGTTGTTTGTTAGCATCTAAAACACCGGCAACATCAGATAATAAAATTAAATCTGCATCTATTGTTTTTGCGAGTGCAACGGCAGCGTGATCGGCATTCACATTCATCATCTTGCCTTGATCAGTAATGCCAATTGAACTAACAATCGGTAAATAACCATTATTAAGCAGTAAATTGATTAAGGTTGGATCACCTATTTCAGCTTCGCCTACATACCCTAACTCTTCAGAAATTTGTTTAACCTTGACACTATCACCATCTGCTAAGCAGAGTCCAATACTTGATATTTGTAATTTTTTTGCCTCTGACAATATTGTCGTATTGGCACTACCTGCAAGACTGCCTACAATCACATCAATCTGGTCTGCGGGTGTAACGCGTAAACCATTGCGTCGTACTACCGGTAATGAAAGACGATCCATTAAGGCGTCAACAACACTACCACCACCATGAACAATAATTAAAGGCCTATTAAAATTCTTTTTATATTCGCTAATAATAATGAATAATTTACTTAACGCATCTTTGTTATCGAGTAATACACCGCCAAACTTAATAATTAATGGTTTCATTTTTATTCCCTATCCATTTAAACAAAGTCACTTGATTAATATTATTAACAAATGAGTATTTATAATAAGGCTGTAGTTTCATCAAAGCCAAATCGAATATTCATACACTGTACCGCTTGTGCTGCTGCACCTTTTAATAAATTATCTTCAACTGAAATTAAAATCAGATGTTGCCCTTTTAGTACAAAACCAATATCGCAATATGGCAGATCTATTACTGATTTTAATGCTGGCCAATGTTTTTGGTAAACCCTAATTAAAGGTTTATTTTGATAATATTTATTTAATGCGTTACGAATATCATCAGATGTTACGCCTTTCTTTACCATACAGGTAATAGTGGCATGAATGCCTTGTTTGAAACATCCTAGGTGAGGCGTAAAGATAACTTCTTGGCCTAAGTGTGTTGCAATTTCAGGTTGATGACGATGTGTAAATAAGCCATAAGCATGTAAACTCACTTCACAAAATAAATTGTTAGTCGAAGGTTTTCGTCCAGCGCCACTTACACCACTTACAGCATTGATAATAGGCCATTGACTTTTGTCTAACAAATCTTCTTCAATCAACGGTTTTAAAGGCAGTTGGGATGCTGTTGGATAACAGCCAGGAACTGCAATCAACTGAGCTTGTTTTATAGCCTCATAATTCCATTCAGCTAATCCATAAACGGCCTTCTCAAGCCACTGTTTATGTTGATGCTCAAAACCATAAAATTGAGTATAAAAAGAGGATGAATTGACACGAAATGCGCCAGATAAGTCGAATACTGTGCATCCTTTGTCTAAAAAATAAGGTGCGATATCGTGACTAACTGAATGTTCTGTTGCTAAAAAAACAATATCAACATCATGAATGAGAGATGAATAGTCGGCGGTTGCAATTAAGGGGAGATCAACTACACCTTTCAATTGAGGATATAAATCATAGTCCGAGATTAACTTTCCACCATCACGACTATTTTCAGATACGGTTAACGCGACTAACTCAATATTTGGATGCTTTGTTAAATAATATGCTAGTTTTGCACCTGCATAACCACTTGCTCCGACAACTATTGCTTTTAACATACCTTTCCTTATCTATCACTAAGTTTTTTTTGGTAGTATAGTAGGCTTTCTGAAAAAACAAAGCAAGCATAAAATGCATTTTTATTCACTTTTAGTGAATTTATTTTCAAGTTAGTCGATCTTTAGTAAAGCTAATAAGTCGGATGATTCCTCCTCTCTAATCAATCAAAAGGAGGAACCGTAATTTTTATTTCAAATAACAAGCCGATTTTAAGATCGCAATTAGTAGTTCCCAATAACGATATACACTATGAATATTAACTTTTTCATCAGGTGAATGAGGTGAAACTATAGTTGGTCCAATTGAAATCATATCCATATATGGATAAGACTGTTTAAATAAACCACATTCTAAACCAGCATGGATCACCATAATTTTTGCTTGCTTTGAAAAAATTTCTAAGTACTTATCTTTAGCTAATTGTAGTAGTCTAGAATTCAAATTAGGTTCCCAACCTGAATAACCACCACTGATTTCATAATTAGCATTTACTAATTGGCTTAATGATATTAACGTTGAAACAACCGCATCTTTTGCGCTATCAACTTGAGAACGAATTAAAAAGTTTACACTTAACTGATTGTCACTAATATTGACAATGCCTAGATTTAAAGAAGTTTCAACCACACCATGGATCTCTTTGCTCATGCTGACAACACCATTAGGCGCAGTGTTTAAAATATTGATGATTTTGTTTTGTTGATCAATCGCGATAACTCTTTTGACTTTATCCGTTTTCACTTCTTTTAAAGTTAATTCAATATCTGGTTCAATCTGTCTAAATTCATTTTGTAATACAGATTGGTATTGTTTAACAATTGCTTCTAACTTAGGCAAATCTTGCTTGCTTAAAGTTAATTCAGCAAAAGCTTCACGAGGGATTGCATTACGTAATGAACCGCCTCGAATGTCAGCTAATCTAAATGAGATATCTTGTGCGTATTGAGCTAGCAATCTTGCCATTAATTTTATGGCATTCCCTCGTCCAAGATGGATATCACAACCTGAATGTCCACCTTTCAAACCTTTTAGAGAAAGTTGTACATAGCAATCGTGAATCTCCGGCATAACCGCGTATGTAATTGTAAAATTCATTGAGAAGTCTATACCGCCTGCACAACCAGTAAATATCTCACCTTCATCTTCAGAATCAGTATTAATGAGATAACGGCTTTTTAACCAATTCGGTTGAAGACCAAAAGCACCATGCATACCAGTCTCTTCAGAAGTCGTAACTAAAACTTCAAGAGGACCGTGTTCGACAGATGGATCAATTAATACAGCTAGAGCAGATGCAAGCCCTACACCATTGTCAGCACCTAATGTTGTACCTTTTGCTTTAACCCATTCATCGTCTATATAAGCTTGGATTGGATCAATTAGAAAATCATGCTCTGTACCTTCGTTTTTTTGAGGAACCATATCCATATGGGCTTGTAAAGCAATAGATGGGCAATTTTCCATACCTTTAGTTGCGGTTTTGCTCAATAAAATGTTTCCAGCTTTATCAAGCTGACAATCAATATGATGGGTTGCTGCAAAATCGACAATATATTTGGTTATCATTTGTTCATGATGAGAAGGATGGGGAATTTTACAAATATCATTAAAAATCTGCCAAACAAATTTTGGATTTAGGGTTGATAGCATAATTTATCCTCAGTATTAGCTAGGTAACAAATTAATCAGTGGTTTTTTTTATCTAATCACTCTATAATAAGGTGCAATTTTACATCTATTTCAAGTCCATTAATATTAATTTATTAAATTCGTTTATTCGATTAAAATTGCAGGTTACACATGTCAATAGAACAAACTTTAACAGAAGAAGAAATCAAAGCCAAAAAACAGCATAAAGCAGAGCTCATCGCTGAAAAGAAAAAATTCAACGTTACTTGGGAAATGCTTCAAGCTTATGGTCGTCAACTTTCTGAAAGATTATTACCCGCCAAACAATGGAAAGGCATCATTGCCGTTAGTCGTGGAGGCTTAGTTCCTGCGGCTATTCTAGCTCGTGAACTTAGCATTCGTTATGTCGATACCGTTTGTATTTCAAGTTATGACCACGATCATCAACGTGAAAAACTAATTTTAAAAGAAGCGAAAGGTGATGGCGAAGGCTTTATTGTTGTTGACGATTTAGTTGATACCGGAAGCACAGCTCATACTATTCGTGAAATGTATCCAAAGGCTCACTTTGTAACTATTTTTGCTAAACCTGCTGGCAAACCATTAGTTGATGATTATGTTGTCGATATCGCTCAAGATACTTGGATCGAACAGCCATGGGATACTGGCGTTATGTTTGTTAAGCCACTTAGTGATCATTAATAATTAATTTAATAAGGTTGCTATGACTGAAAACCTTTCTGAAAAGATATTTAAACCACAATATGATTATCCTGAAACATCATCGCTAATCAATCGGTTAGATAGTAGCGATGGTAGCAGTATTAGTCCATTTGATGGTGAAGTAGATTCAAAATGGTACCGAATCATTAATCCTATCCTATGGTTTTGGCGTGGCTTACCGAAATTGGAAATCGAAGAAGTTTTATCGCAAATCGCAATTTCGACTAAACGTCATACCAATGAAAAGTGGTTAGATTCGGTAATTGGTTATCAACCTGGCAATTGGATTTATGAGTTTTTAAATCAAGCTGCAAAATGGCAAGCTAAAGCGGATTCAATAGATCAATCTGACTTATCTGAAGAAGCAAAAAATAACTTACATCAAGATTATTTAATTGCGAGTGAATTTGCTAGTATTGCTAGCTATCCTCATTTTAAAAATGATGAGCTTGCCATGTATGCACAAACTTGTGCATATCAATCTTATATAAAAGCACTTGAGTTTTCGCCTTACACGACAAAACAGATAGAATTTAAAGTTGAAAATCGCAGTGTTAAAACAATTTTACATTTACCTAAGAACTGTGATGGCGTATGCCCTGTCGTGTTAGTCTGTAATGCATTAGGTAATTTACAAATCGACTATTATCGCTACTTTAGTGAATACCTAGCGCCACAAGGTTTTGCAATGCTAACAGTAGATTTGCCAACAGTGGGCTTTAGTCGAAATTTTGTATTAACACAAAATAGTAGCCAAATTCATCAAGCTATAATTGAACAACTAGCGACAGTACCTTGGGTTGATAGCAATCGTATAATTGTGGCAGGATTCCGTTTTGGTTCACACATTGCTACACGTCTTGCTTATTTAATGCCAAATAAAATAAAAGGACTTTTCAACTTTACACCTTTTGTACATCAAATATTTGTTGATAAAACCTTACAACAGAATCTACCAAATTGTTATAAGGATATGCTAGCTTGTCGATTAGGTTTAACATCAGTTTCAAATCAGCAGTTAGCTGCTGAATTAAATTACTTTTCTCTAAAAAACCAGGGATTATTAACTCATTCTTGTCCTGTGCC
The DNA here is from genome assembly GCF_026536845.1 of Gilliamella sp. B3023. Classification (NCBI taxonomy): domain Bacteria; kingdom Pseudomonadati; phylum Pseudomonadota; class Gammaproteobacteria; order Orbales; family Orbaceae; genus Gilliamella; species Gilliamella sp. B3023. The sequence goes on along the minus strand of NZ_JAFNNH010000010.1, from coordinate 74,710 downwards.
AATTATGAATGTCATCTTTGAAGATGATAAGTTAAGTAATTTAACTGAAGCAAAATTAATTCAATCTTCAAAGCAAAGCAAAATTGTGACTATTCCTAAAACACCATTACAAAAAGGCTTACAAAATGCCTTAACTCAATCAGTTAAATGGATGGAATCTATTTTGTAAGAGATGATTTAAATAAGATTATTGCTATGACTAATAAAAAAAAGCAAACTGTCGTTATTAAGTTAGGTACCAGTGTTTTAACTGGTGGAACTAAACAGTTAGATCGCGCTCGAATAGTTGAACTGATTCGGCAATGCTCTTATTTACATCAAATTGGTCACAAAATTATTATAGTTACATCGGGAGCAATTGCTGCTGGTCGAGAGTATCTAAACTTCCCTAACCTTCCAAATACTGTTGCATCAAAACAATTACTTGCTTCTGTTGGACAAAGTAAACTTATCCAGCTTTGGGAACAGCTGTTTTCAATATATAAAATTTTTATTGGACAAATGTTACTGACACGAGCTGACTTAGAAGATCGTGAACGCTTTTTAAATGCACAAGATGTTCTAAAAGCGATGCTAGATAATCATATTGTACCTGTCATCAATGAGAATGACGCCGTAGCTACAGCCGAAATAAAAGTGGGTGATAATGATAACCTATCAGCACTAGCGGCAATTTTAGCGGAAGCCGATAAACTCATATTACTGACAGATATTGAAGGATTATATACTGCCGACCCAAGATCTGATACCAAAGCTCAATTAATAAAAGAAGTTTCTCATATTGATGAAAGTTTACGAAACATAGCTGGTGATAGTGTTTCAGGGCTGGGAACAGGTGGTATGAGCACAAAAATTCAAGCAGCTGAAGTAGCAGGTAGTGCAGGAATAGAAGTAATAATTGCAGCTGGGAATAAAGAAAATGTGATTATTGATGCAGTCAATAATCAATCGGTAGGCACGCGTTTTTTACCACAGAAAACCCCATTAGAGCATCGTAAACATTGGCTATATGGTGCACCTAATGCAGGAAAGGTGTTAGTTGATGATGGTGCTATAAATGCTATTTTGAATAATGGTAGTTCGCTCTTACCAAAAGGAATTATAGCGGTTGAAAAAGATTTTTCGCGGGGAGAAGTAATAAATATCTGTGATAAGTCAGGAAAACAAATCGCACGAGGTGTAAGCCGTTATAATAGTGATGCGCTAAAACAAATAGCAGGACATCACTCACAAGAAATTAGTCAAATTATTGGCTATGAATATGGATCTGTAGCCGTACATCGGAATGATATGATTATCAAATAATAAGGAGGTTAAATGGAACTAGCTATAGGTGGCGTAATAGTGAACTGGTTAGGTGTATTAATTGTTTACTTGAATTCACTAAACAACTCAGCTTATCAAATGTTATTACCGTTAGTCATAATATCTGCATTAATAAGTACCCTAGGCATTTTATTTGCCAAAAATAATCAAAAATTAGCAGGTACTTTAATTATTATTGGCAGTATACTCTTTATCCCTTTAGGTTTAATAGGGATTTTTGGTGGAAGAAAAATAATTAACAAAGCTAATGAAAAAACATTAGAAGAAAGACGTAATTTATAGAAAAATTGGATATTAATTTTAAGGATAAAAATGGACTCTCAAAATATAAAATGTTTTCATGCTCGACGACACATCATACTTTTAATTATATTAAGTATAGTTATCTTTTTCGTGTCTTTGTCTTTACCAGGTAATCTAAAGATAAGTATAGGATTGCCCATATTAATAATTATTCGTGTTTTTTGGCAATACAATTTGGTTTATATTTCAATTGGGGAAGACTTTATAACTTATCGACCTGCTGCTCCAATAAGAAGTAGTGTGAGCATACTTTTTAAGGAAATCACATCAGTTAGTTATAAATATAATAAAGTTGTCATCAATTACATAAATAATATTAGTAACAAGCAATACACTGTAAATATTCCTTTATCAGTTATGGAAGACGCGGAAAAAGAGAAACTTTTAAACACGTTACATATCATTCTGAAAGATAAAGAAATATAAACTATAAAATTTTAACTTTATGCAAAAAAGGTATCTTTACCCATACCTTTTTTTATTAATTCAAAAGTTTATTTTATGAATTTATAATACATTGCCAATGCTGTAATTAAAATTAATTATTATTAAGTGATATAAATCATTAATTTAAATACTTAACTATTGGTTACAGCTTTTTAGCAAAACATAATTAAAAGTTACTTAATGAGCATTGAGAACTATTGTGTAAATTGGCGATAGATGATCAAATTTGAGAACATTATTAACTTATATATTACAGCCTTTATAATAGATTTGTTTACAGGCTATATTGGCTTCTTTTTTACATTAAATACTTTCATATCTCAGCTTGCTTTTAAGCTTCATAATTGACAATCGCCTGAAAAATACATTATTGTTGGAATAAATTGATTCCTACTAGGAAAATTTGTTTAAGGTGACAGCTCATACCTCTTTAACTATATTATTTATTCTATAAGTTTTATAAATAAGAATTAGAGTGGGATGTATAATATCATTAGATAAATTATTTTTTAGAGAATCTGTATTCTGTCAAACACAGTTGTGAGTAAAATCTATTAAGGTTAAGCAATGATAAACCAAATTGGAAAGTTAGCAAAACAAGCCTCATATCAATTAGCACAATGCCCAACTAAAATCAAAAATCAGGCTTTAATTAGTATTGCTGATTTATTGGAGCAAAGCTCTCAAAGCATTTTAGAGGCGAATCAAAAAGATATTGCTATAGCAAAAAATCAAGGATTGAGTGAAGCAATGCTTGATCGTTTATTATTAACGCCAGAGCGACTATCCTCTATTGCTAATGATGTTCGCATAGTTGTCTCCTTAACCGATCCTATTGGGCAAACTATCGATGGGTCAGTTTTAGAGAACGGATTAAAGTTACAACGTCACCGAGTTCCGCTAGGTGTAATTGGTGTAATATATGAAGCCCGCCCTAATGTTACTATAGATATTGCTGCTCTTTGTTTAAAAACAGGTAATGCAGCGATACTTCGTGGTGGAAAAGAAACGGTTAATACTAATGCGGCTATCATATCCATTATTCAACAAGCATTAAATCAAGCCGGCTTACCTGAAACTGCTATTCAATCAATCGATAATCCTGATCGTAAATATATCACTGAGTTACTCAAACTTGATAAATATGTAGATATGATTATTCCTCGAGGCGGTGAGGCTCTACATAAACTTTGCCGTGAACATTCAACCATTCCGGTCATAACTGGCGGTATTGGAGTTTGCCATATCTTTGTCGATGAAAGCGCAGATTTTGACGCAGCTTTTTCAATCATTCTAAATGCGAAAACTCAACGACCAAGTACATGTAACTCTGTAGAAACATTACTCGTACATACTGAAATTGCAAATACTTTTCTGCCTAAACTTAGTCAAATTATGGCTGATAATCACGTCATATTACATGCTGATCCTGATGCTTATAAAATTTTAAATTCAGGCGTAGCAAATCTATTTCCAGTAGAAGATGACGAACTTAGACAAGAGTGGCTTTCCAAAGATCTGAACATAGTGATTGTTGATTCACTTGAATTAGCAGTTGAACATATTCGGGAATATGGCAGTGGCCATTCAGAAGCCATTCTAACTCGAAGTCTACTTAATGCAGAGCAATTCATTAAGCTAGTTGATGCGGCTGCAGTTTATGTTAATGCATCAACTCGATTTACGGATGGCGCACAATTTGGTTTAGGTGCCGAAGTTGCTGTCAGTACTCAAAAATTACATGCCAGAGGACCAATGGGTCTAGAAGCATTAACAACTTATAAATGGATTGGTTATGGTGAAGATTTAATCCGTCAATAATGATATTAGCTAACTGTTTATAAATTCAAACAGTTAGCTAAATAGAGATGGACTAATCAAAATTACGCATTAAAAGCGCATAATTTAAATCGATATCTTCAGCTACCGGAATATAAACAATATGGCCATCACCGAGTCCGGCAGGAACAGGTTGGCCTTTTTTATTTTCCATTCGTTCAATAATGAACGTTGTGTTACCTTTTGGTGTCATCATCTCAACACTATCACCTACTGAAAATTTATTTTTCACAATAATTTCAGCTAATCCATTTAAACGTTGACCACTAAACTCACCAACAAACTGTTGTCTATCTGACACTGAATGGCTATGAACATAGTTCTGCATATCTTCATGTTTATGACGACGCAAAAAGCCTTCGGTGTATCCTCGATGAGCGAGTGAATCAAGTTCAGTTAATAAACGAGGATCAAATGGCTTACCTTCACTCGCTGCATCAATAGCTTGACGATAAACCTGAGCGGTTCTAGCGCAGTAATAAAAGGATTTTGTCCGCCCTTCAATTTTTAATGAATGTACGCCAATTTTCGTCAAATCTTCAACTAATTCAACCGCTCTTAAATCTTTGGAATTCATGATATAAGTTCCATGTTCATCTTCAAAAGCTTGCATATATTCGCCAGGACGACCTGATTCTTCTAACATAAAGACTTGATCTGTTGTTGTGCCAATGCCCAAAGTCGGTTCAATTTGCTTTACAGGAATTGGTTCATATTTATGTACTATCTGCCCTACTTCGTCCTCCTTACCTTCGGACACTTTATATTCCCAACGACAAGCATTGGTACAAGTTCCTTGGTTAGAGTCTCGTTTGTTAATATAACCAGATAATAAGCATCGTCCGGAATAAGCCATACAAAGCGCACCATGAATAAAAACTTCAAGTTCCATCTCGGGTACTTTTTCACGAATTTCTTTTATTTCATCAAGAGACAACTCTCGTGATAATACAACGCGGGTTAATCCAATATTGTGCCAAAATTTTACCGTAGCCCAGTTAACGGCGTTTGATTGTACAGACAAATGAATTTCCATTTCAGGAAAATGCTCACGTACCAACATAATTAAGCCAGGATCAGACATGATAAAAGCATCAGGCTTCATATTTACTATAGGCTCTAAATCTCGAATAAAGGTTTTCAGCTTTGAATTGTGAGGAGCTATATTTACAACTACATAAAATTTTTTGCCTTGCGCATGTGCTTCATTAATTCCAATCGCTAAATTTTCATGATTGAATTCATTATTTCGAACACGCAAACTATAACGTGGTTGACCAGCATAAACCGCATCTGCCCCATAGGCAAAAGCGTATCGCATATTTTTAAGCGAACCAGCAGGAGAAAGTAATTCTGGTTTTGAATATAAATTTGTCATTAAAAAATGCCTCTGATTTCAAGTCAGTATTACCCTATAAGGTAATAGGTTAAGCAAAATAGGATGGGCATTTTACGCTTTAGCTATAGGATTGGCAAATTAATTGTATTTACAATAAAGATCAAAAAAATCGCAATAAGAAACAATAATTTCACAAATCTAATCTTATCGCCTAATTTTAAAGGAGCTGTTGATCTAGATTTTTATAAAATTGGATGCGTGAAACGCACTAACTTTGTGACGAAGATCACATAACGCTATTATAAAGCCCAATATTTTTTTGTTTTTATAGCTCACATTTGTGCAAAACCACATAGATAGCAAACTAATTCGATAATAAAATTAGCGCAATACTTTTTAATAGTCATAGAAACATGAGGAAAATTTAAATGACTGAACTCATTAGTTGGTATGGAGCTATAATAGGACTTTTTCTTGCAATATTTCTTATATTACGTGGAATAAATCCAGTCTATTCGTTATTTTTTGGTGCGATAATTGGTGCTTTCATTGGTGGAGCAAATCTAATACAAACTGTCACAATTTTAACTACTGGTACTCAAAGTATCATGGGCACTGTGATTAGAGTATTAGCTGCGGGTATTCTAGCCGGGGTAATGATGGAATCGGGCGCAGCGGAAACTATTGCTCAAGCTGTCGTTAGAAAATTAGGTGAGAAAAAGGCATTACTCGCTTTAGCATTAGCTACAGGTATTATTACTGCATCAGGCGTATTTATTCCAGTTGCTGTATTAATCGTTGCACCTATTGCTTTATCTGTTGGTAATAAAATGGGCATTTCTCGATTAGCGTTATTATTAGCACTTTCTGGTGGTGGTAAAGCTGGGAATATTATATCACCTAACCCAAATACTATCGCTGTTGCCAATGGCTTCAATTTAAGCTTAAGTGATGTGATGATAGCGGGTTTTATTCCTGCTCTATTTGGTTTAATTGCAACTGTCGTTATCGCTTCATTGATAAAAAATAAAGGTGATAAAATTGCTAACGACGAAGTCGTTGCATTACAAAAAAATGATGCTGAACAGAAAAATAAAAATCCATCATTAGGCAAAGCAATCGTTGCTCCTGTAACAGCAATCCTTCTATTAATGGTTAGCCCTATAGGCAATATTTTCCATATTGAAGCACTAGCTAATTTAAAGATTGATGCATTATATGTGCTTCCTGTAGCAGGGATCATCGGCATGTTAGCAATGGGACAACATCGTAACATTGCAATGTATACCAAATCTGGGATTGAAAAAATGACACCAACTGTACTTATTCTTGTCGGTGCTGGTGCTATCGCAGGTTTAATTGGTTCATCAAACCTAGCAGCTCAAGTTATCAATATCATTGATTCAATGGGAATTTCTGGTTATTACTTATCACCAATTTCAGGTATCTTAATGGCAGCAGCTACAGCATCAACTTCAACAGGTGTAATTTTAGCAACAGGTACATTTGGTTCAACCATCACAGATTTAGGAATACCAGCTCTTAGTGCAGCTGTTATGATGCATACTGGTGCAACAGTTATTGATTCATTACCGCAAGGGAATTACTTTCATGTAACTGGCGGTAGTATGAATATGACAATTAAACAACGTATGAAATTGATTCCATATGAAGCGATGGTTGGTGGAACAATGACAATTATTGCCATTATTTTCTATCAATTTATTATGTAATATTAAGAGTAATTTTTATGAAACAGAAAACATTTGTTCTTGCTCCTGACTCATTTAAAGAAAGCTTAACAGCAAAGGAAGTGTGTCAAGCAATGGAGTCAGGTTTAAAAAAGGTATTTCCTGATGCCAAATATATTCATGTCCCAATGGCTGATGGTGGTGAAGGTACAACACAATCACTAGTCGATGCGACTAATGGAACTTTACATGCTTGTGAAGTTACTGGTCCACTTGGTAACAAAGTGACTGCCTATTATGGAATCCTAGGAGATAACACCACAGCAGTCATTGAAATGGCTTCAGCAAGTGGTATCCATCTTGTTACCAAAGAACAACGTAATCCATTAATTACCACAACCTTTGGTACAGGTGAATTGATTCTTGCCTGCTTAAAACAGGGTATTAAAAAAATTATTTTAGGTATTGGCGGTAGCGCGACAAATGATGGTGGAGCCGGAATGGCACAAGCCTTAGGCGTAAAGCTTTACGATAAAAACAATCAACTACTCCCTAAAGGTGGAGGAGCATTAGGCAATTTAGCTAGAATTGATATGTCTGAAGTAAATCCTCAACTTGATAGTGTAGAATTTATTGTTGCAAGTGATGTTACCAACCCACTCTGTGGTGAAAAAGGTGCTTCAAGAGTATTTGGACCACAGAAGGGAGCAACCCCTGAGATGGTTGAACAATTGGATGCGAACTTACAACATTATGCATCAATCATAAAATCTCAGTTAAATAAAGATGTTGCGACTATTCCTGGTGCTGGTGCTGCTGGCGGATTAGGGGCAGGATTAATGGCATTTACCAATAGTAAAATGGAAAAAGGCATCGATATTGTTATCAAATATAGTAATTTAGAAAACCAATTAATTGGTGCCGATTTTTGTTTTACAGGAGAAGGTGGAATTGATTTTCAAACCAAATTTGGAAAAACGCCTTATGGTGTTGCACAAACTGCCAAAAAACACAATATTCCAGTTATTGCATTAGCAGGAATGATTGGTGAAAACATCGAAGAACTTTATCCAGAAGGAATTAATGCCATTTTTGGAATCATCCCATCTCTATCTAAGATTGAAGATTTATTGGCTGATGGATTCAAAAATATTGAACGAACCAGTGAAAATATTGGTCGCTTAATTAGTATTACTAAACTTTAACACTTTTAGACACTAACAAACAAAAGCATGGGGAAATAAAGAGGTTATTCTTTACTCCCCAATTATTATCTAATTAAACATAGATAAATCTTAATATTAAATTAACAGACCTAAAGTCTGCTATAATTAAAAAGTTTTAACACGATCTCAAGAAAAGTTATAGTAATAAAATTAAAATCAATGAGTTATGAATTAGAACTTGTTAATAATATAAGGTTTATCGCTATGAAATCGCAAAGCATCTCACCAATACTTGCTCAATATATTGTTGATAAAACTATGAAAATCATCAACTGTAATGTCAATATAATGAATAATCATGGTGAAATTATAGGTAGTGGTGATACACAACGTATTGGCGAATTACATGAAGGTGCGGTGTTAGCTATATCACAAGGCAGAGTTGTTACCATTGACAATCCAACTGCAAAAAAACTTAAAGGAGTTAAACCTGGTGTTAATTTTCCACTAAAACTAAAAAAAGAAATTGTTGGCGTTATTGGCATAACAGGTGAACCCGCACAAATAATCCAATTTGCTGAACTTGTGAGCATGACAGCAGAGATGATGATGGAACAAGCTTTATCATTCAATCAACAATCGCAAGAAAATCGGTTAAAAGAAGAGTTTATATTATCAATAATTCAATCAGATAAAACGCTTTCAAATATAAATGAATGGAGTCGAAAATTAAATATTGACTTATCGTTAGCTTATGTTGCTGTTATTATTGAAATCGAGAGTGGTCAGCTGGGAATTCAAACAGCAATGGAGGAGTTACAACAAATCCGAAATGAACTCGAAACACTAACCAAACTCGTGGCCATAAAGTCCCTAACCGAAATTGTTATATTACTACCTGCTTTAAATAAGTTTAACCGATGGGATTTTTCAGAACATAAGGCAAAACTAGAAAAACTAGTTAGCCATACAAAATTGCTTAGTCAATTTGCAATAAAAATATCTTTAGGAAAATATTTTCATCAGGGAAACGACACAATAGCAAGATCTTATCAAACAGCTAAAACAGCTTTAGAAATCGGTAAAAAAAGATTACCAGAATGCCGTAACTACTATTATCAAGATCTTATCTTACCGGTTTTATTAGATGGTTTAAATCAAGATTGGCAAGCTGAAGAATTACTTTCCCCTTTAAATAAATTAAAAGCATCTGATACAAATGGTTTATTGCAAAATACGCTTGAAACTTGGTTTTTTAATAACTTGCACAATAGCAATACTGCCAAAAATCTATTTATACATCGCAATACACTTGAGTATAGATTGAATAATATTGCCAAACTGACTGGATTAGATTTATCGAAATTTGATGATCGTGTACTGCTTTATATTGCACTACAACTCGATAAATAACCTTATATTTTAAATATAATTAAATTATTCATCACCAGCCTCAATAAGCGGCAAATACTCTTGCCAGCGATATTCTCGTATCGGCATTGGATTTGAATTCTCAAAATATAAAACTAGTGCTGGTTTGATACCATTCCAATTATCGACAAACTCATATCGAGTAAGAAAACCCTCTTTTATCAATTTTTTGGCTTTAGCATGATAATTAAAATAACTCATAATTTATATTATCCTAATTATTGATAAAAATAATAAAAAATCGCAAGTTAATCAATTTTGAATTATAAATGATAAATCTTCATTGAAGATATAAAGTAAACTTTTAAAAATAAAAATCGGAACCATGGATAAAAGTGCTAACCACAAAGATTTAATAAAAATAAAATGCAACGGCTTAATTTAGTTTATTAATAATATGGCAAATTCCGATTATCCAGCAATATTAAATAATAAGATATAAATAAATATTACATAAAACCATTAGTGAACTTTGTTAACTTAATGAATTATAAAATTATTTTTAAAAGATTTTGGATTAAGGTTGGTATCTCTACCACTAATCTATAGCAACTTAGTTTTATTACAGAAATTTTAATTAATTAAAACATTGACGTTAATGGAGACGAGTCCCTAGTCGAGGTAGACGGATTTTCAATTTGTTATAATTTTAATTCTTACATATTCTAACATTCTTTCAATTCGCCTCAACGTTGTTAGAGTAAATCTTTTATAACTAAATATTACTTTTTGACAAATTTAATTAATTTCATTAAATAAGCACACAAAAAAAACAGGCCACCTTGTGTGAGATTTTTATTACTCATAATTTTTACTCAAATAACTAACCTATAAAGAAGATTGGCCTTTCGGACTCAAAGGACTAAGGTATACTAGAGGAAGTACAGCATGTCTATTATCATAATAGTAAAAACGTACATTGTATGGAGTTATACTGATTCCATTTAAAGAGAAATCCATTAAGCGATCAATATAATCTCTATGTATGTTTTTATTAATCCTATTTTCATTATCATCTGTATCATTCACTAAAGAAAAATCCATTTTAAATGTCTTATCTTCATTTTTTAATTTACTCATTTTTATTCCTTATTTTTCAGTTGATTATATAATTTGTTTTTTTATTACGTTCTTAGGTATTCTACTTACCGAGGTATATAGGACTACGATTTGATAATGTTTTATATTAAATATATCACCTGTTTATCCCTATGCATATAGGGAACACATAGCCCAGAGGTTTACGGCGCTCGTGTTCCGGTTTATCCCTATGCATATAGGGAACACTCATCTAATGTTGCAATTATTTTCATTTCATACGGTTTATCCCTATGCATATAGGGAACACGATTGGCTAATATTTTGCTCAATCCTTTTCTGCGGTTTATCCCTATGCATATAGGGAACACCCTTATTATAACCTATTGTTTATTAATTAAAATAGCAAGGTATAAAATTCCACCAATTTTTTTGATGTTTTTTTAATCAGATGACAATTAAACCTCAATCGGTTAAATCTATAATTTTATCAATGTGTTAAATGAAATTAATAAGGAGTTTTGTATACTACCCGTTTTTGTGGTTTTTGTTGGTACCAAACAATATTTTGTTGATTAATAGTTCATAGCCTATAGTAAGTTCACGAACATCTATTGTCGCGTTACTTTTATCTTTGATAATTTAAAACATTAAGAAAAGAGAATTTTAAAAAGCTTCTTGTGGATTGGATACATTAACCCAATACTATTAATAAAAAATTTAGACTGTATTGTTTTATGAGCAAAATAAAATTCTTGGGATTTTAATGGAGGCGCGTCCCGGAGTCGAACCGAGGTAGACGGATTTGCAATCCGCAGCATGGCCACTCTGCCAACGCGCCGTAGAGGTCTATCTGAATAGGTGGCAAATATTAGCATTAGCTTACTCTATCGTCAAGGTTAAATAGGTTATAAATACAGCAGTCGTAGCGATTATTTCAATTGTCCTATATTTAGGACATTAATAAAAAATTTAAAAGCACCTATGTCAAGATAAATTATTGAAAAAAAGTTGAGGAACAGGGTTTTTGAGTTTAAAAATCGACTTTATCCGTAAAAATTACCTTTTTATATACCTAGAAATAAAAAGAATATAATTCGTGTTATAGATTCCAACTTTTTAAAATAATATTTATTTTTGTATAGAAATTGATTTATCACTTGATAATTGACCGTATTTAGTATAAAAATAGCGCTGCATTTAACAATATATTTTTAAGGAAAGGAAATGTTCAAGAAATTACTAGCTGTATCATTATTAAGTTTTGTCCTAGTTGGTTGTGGTGACGATGGACTTAAAATTGATTTTTCTACTCAAGAAACTTATGCAACTTCTATTCAAAAAGTTACTGAAAAATTAAGTGACTCTGATAAGCTTGCTTTTGGACGAGCACTAACTAAAGTAGCTTCTACTGCTGCACTTAACCCAGCTAATGCTGGCGATCAAAATAAAATCTTTACTGAAATGAAAAATAAACTTGATGGAAAAACAGCAAAAGAAATCATCAGTGAATTTGATAAATAATTTTCTTTTATTACACTAAAAACCCGCTTTTGCGGGTTTTTTTATGGAAAAGTCTAATATTATTGAATCTTTTTTATTATTGATAGCAACTAATAGGATTGTGTGAAGTAAATTTGATTAATAAATTATAAAATTATTTTTAATTTCTAAGACGAATTTTATATACTTGCTTCACTAAAATAGTTTTTTGAGGTGTGCAATGATTGAACTAAAACTCAGAGAAGTAAAAAAAGACTTATCAACTAAGGAGTTAAAAGTATCCGAATATATTATTGCAAATACTCAAGCGCTAAAAAATATGAGTATACAAACCTTAGCAAAACACAATCATGTTAGCACAACGACCATTTTACGACTTTGTAACAAATTAGGTTATAAAGGTTTTAGTGATTTTAAGGTCGATCTTATCGGCTCAATTCCTCAAAAGCTTAGTACTGAAATTCTTCAAGATGATATTAATTTGAATGACTCTCTTGAGGAAGTAAATAGCAAAGTTCAAGCTATGGAAAAATCCTCTATAGACGAAACTCATTCCATTGTTAATACTCATGCATTAAACAGTGCCATCGAATTAATAATCAAAAGTAACAAAATTGTAATATTTGGCGTTGGAAGCAGTGGCTTGGTTGGTAAAGAGTTTGAATATCAACTAATTAAAATCAAGAAAGATGTAAATTGTCATTTTGATGCTCATATTTCACGTAGTTTGATCAGCACGTTAGACAAGAATGATCTTGTTATTATTATTTCGCATTCTGGTGAAACACCTGAATGTGTAGATTTACTTAAACTTGCTGGTCAATCATCAGTCCCTTCTATTGCTATTACTAAAATGGGACAAAGTCAAATTTCATCATTAGCCTCTTTTGTCTTACATACGACATCTATGGAACACGCTTCTAGATTGATTCCTGTTCGTTCCAAAATTTCACAAATATCAGTCATTAATATGTTGTTAACTAACTTATTTATTCGTAAATATGATGAAAGGTTACTACAGCAAACTCAAAATCGTGAAAAACGAAAATATCCTCGATATACCCAGAAGTAATAACAAATTTACCAATCAAATAATCTCATCAAGTTGAAAAGTCATTAACTTAAACTTTTCCTTTAATAAATTTGATCTTGTTCACAAAATTATAAAAATTTCTTAAAAAATGGATGACTATTTTTAAATGTAGATGTAACTTTATTACTAAACATACTTACACATTTAGTAATAAAGTTACAAACAAGGAAATTTTTATGTCTAATCCTTTACCTATCATTTTAGCAAGTCATGGCCCTTTTGCTCAGGGTGCACTTGAATGTGCACAGATGCTTATGGGCGAGCAAGAAAGTATCCACATTATTTCAGTTTTAGTTGATAGCAATATCAATAACTTACGACAAGAAATGCAAAGTAGTTATAAAAAACTTAATCAAGGCAATGGAGTAATTATTTTGGTTGATATTATGGGAGGAACTCCCTGCAATCTTGCTAGCGAATTACTGATATCCCATGACGATGTTTTACTATTTTGTGGTTTTAATATTCCCGTACTACTTGAAGTTTTAAACAATCGAGAAGGAACATTGAACGATGCCAAACAAGCTATTGAAGAAGCATTTCCTCAAAGCTGTAAAGACGTTAGACAACTGCTAAATATTAAAAATGAAGAAGTTAATGAATTGTAAGGAGAACACCAATGCCAATTAATGTAGCACGAATCGATGACCGATTAATTCATGGACAAGTTATTACAACTTGGGTGAAAAACTATGATATCGAGCAAGTATTAGTCATCAACGATAAAGTTGCTGATGACAAAGTTCAACAATCAGTATTAACCATGTCTGCACCGCCAGGATTAAAGGTTTTGATCTTTGGAGTACAGCAATTTATCGAAATCTTAAAAAAGACACCTATCAAAAAAAGAACAATGTTACTGTTCACCAATAGTATTGACGTTGACGCATTAGTGGACGGTGGATTGTCACTAGAAAAACTCAATGTAGGTGGAATGAGAATGCAAGATGGTCGTCATCAATTATCAAGAGCGGTGTCTGTCACACCAGAAGAAGAACAAGCGTTTAGAAATCTCATTGCAAAAAATGTTGAAGTTGAAATTCAGATGGTGCCTAAAGATCCCATTGTCGATCTAAAAACCCTACTCAGCTAACACTATTTATTAAAACATTTATTTCTATAATTTGGAGGTTAACACATGTTAACACAAGCTATTCTTGTCGCCATTTGGGCGGGAATTTGTTCACTCGATGATGTCGGGCCACAAATGTTACGTCGGCCTTTATTAACCGGTACTGTAGCAGGCATCATCATGGGTGATATGGTTCAAGGATTAGCCATTGGTGCAACACTTGAACTTATGTGGATGGGCGTTGGAAATGTTGGAGCTTACTCAGCGCCAGATATTGTTGCTGGTGCAATTATTGGCGTTTCATTAGGTATTTCAACTGGCGGTGGCGTTGCCACTGGAGTTGCATTAGCCCTACCCGTTTCAATACTTTGCCAACAATTACTTATTCTATGGCGATCATTTGCTTGTTTCCTAAATCCATGGGCAGAAAAAAGCATACAAAATGGAGATTATAAAGGACTAGTTAAAGTACATTATTTTTCAACACCTATATGGTTTTTAATTAGAGCTGTTCCATGCTTTTTAGCAATTTATTTTGGCAGTGATCTGATTAAAACAATTTTAGACGCTATTCCAAAGAATATAATTGATGGTATGGGTGTCGCTTCAAAATTAATCCCAGCAGTAGGTATTTGTATTCTATTGTTGATGTTATTAAAAGGCTCAATGTGGTTCTTCTTTTTACTCGGATTTGTTTTAACTAGTTACCTAAAACTACCAATCATACCTGTTACCTTCGTTGCACTTGCCTTTGCTGTCTTATATGACATGGCATTCACCGCGGGCAAAAACAATAATCAAAGTAATCAAGAAAAACCTATGCAAAATGACAGTATTGAAGAGGAATATGACCTATGAACAATGAAAAGAAAATTACTAAAAAAGATCTTAATAGTGTCTTTTGGAAAATACAAACAATCCCTTTTTCATTCAACTATGAAAAATTACAAACGATTGGATTTGCTCACTGTATGATTCCAATTCTAGACCGTCTTTATAAGGACGCCGATAAAGAAACTCGCGTTAGAGCAATGCAACGCCATTTTGAGTTTTTCAATACGCAAGTTAATGCCGGAGCATTAGTTCTTGGCGTTACAGCTGCTGTCGAAGAGAAAACAACGGAAGAAGAAAAAGATGCGGTCATTTCGTTAAAAGCTGGATTAATGGGCCCGTTTGCAGGTTTGGGTGATAGTCTACTGAAATTTACTTGGATGCCGATATGTGGAAGTATTGGCGCAGCTTTTGCGTTACAAGGTAATATCATTGGACCCATATTAATGTTTTTCATCTATAATTTAGTCAACATTTTTACAAAATATTTCTTTGTTCATTATGGATATAACAAAGGAATTGATCTTATAGAGCAATCTAAAAATTCAAATATTATTCAGCGAATTAGTAACGTTGCTAATGTCGTTGGCGTAATGGTGCTAGGATCGTTAATAGCCTCAACAGTAAAAGTATCAACACCTTATTTAATTGAAGTTGGTGAGCAATCAATAAAAGTTCAAGAAATGTTTGATAAGGTAATGCCAAATTTATTAACGCTTCTTTTTACCTTAGCTGTATTTTTCTTAGTTAGGAAATTTCAAGGTAAATATACAGTATCGCTCATTATTGCTGTAATGGTAATTGGAGTCGTTCTTTCATCAGTCGGCATATTACACTAGGTAGGAAGAAAGTTATGTTAGAAAAAAATAATGAAATATCAGTAATTAGGAATAAGCAAGGAAAATTAGAAGTTACTTTTAATAGTGATAAGCCTGCAGATTTATATTGGACAACCGAAGCTGATGTAAATACTAATAATAAAACGCTAATTGGAAAAGCATTAAAATCCCCAGTAATATTTGATGATCCATTAAATGCTAAAAGCCGAATCTATCTCATATTACAAATAAATGACCAAAAACCATTTTTATTTGGAGAACGAACATTACCAATCAATGGACTAAATAATTTCCGTGATTTTGGTGGTTATGTCGGTGCAAAAGGAAAACGTATAAAATGGGGAATGTTGTATCGTTCTAATCATCTTCACGGCCTAAAACCTGATGCACAACAATATATAAAAGCATTGAATATAAAAACAATCATTGATTATCGTTGTGAAAATGAGGTTAAAACAAGCCCGAATTGTTCAATTGGTGAAAGACAAACTTTTAATTTGGATGCCTCTGCTCAAACAGCAGAATTAGCTGCACAATTTGCAGCTGATCCAAGCAATGAAGATCGGGCATTAATTGAAAGTGTTCTTCGTGATATTCCAAAGGAGTTGGTTAATGGTGACGGTATACAAGTACTTGAGCAATATCGTAACTTTGTACTAAGTGAAAAATCTAAAAAAGCCTATCGAGAAATGTTAAGAGTAATTTTAGATTCAAATAACAGCCCTAGCCTTCAACACTGTCGCGGCGGTAAAGATCGGACGGGTTATGGTGTATTGTTAATTCAAGTTATGTTAGGTGTATCTGAATCAGATATTATATATGATTATATGCTAACACATGATAATCGATTGGAACGCAATAAAATAAAAATGGCTGCTTATCGAGAGATCACTGATAATGAAGACGTTTTGGGTTATCTACTAAGTTTAATTGATACCCGAGAAATCTTTATTAATGAGGTTTTCGATACTATGAGAAAAATTGCAGGCTCACCTAGCAATTACATTAAGCAAGAACTTGGTTTTACCGATGAAGATTTCGAAAAAATGGCATCTATTTATCTCGAAGCTTAATCATTCAGTTAATAATTTAAAAGCGTAATTGTAAAATTACGCTCTTTTCAATTTAAACAACTTATTGAAATAAATTGTAGAAATATTGAATACAAATAAAAAGTCATGTAAAGCTTTAAAAATGAACTTTCCACTATTTTCACTATTTAACTAAATCTAATTAATCTTAGATAATTTTAGAATATACAAAGAAATCAATAATTACCACTTATCAAAAGATGTTAGATATATTTGCATTCTGGAGTGAAACTAACTTTATATTTAATAATCAAAAAAATTTTAAAAATAGATAATTAACGTTATAAAGCTATAAATCAATCATTATATTTGATTAAATTCTTAATCTAATGCCTTTTAACTATTTTGTTTTAAAGTATTTAATTGAGACAAAGAATATACCCGATATTAGTAATGCCATATTATGTTTATCATGCTAAAAGACAAAAACTATTAATAATTTTAGAAGACATTTAACCCCAAAAAAACTTATTTAAAATTTTGTAATATCGTTAACCAATCATCACTTAATTTTGCATGAATAGTGATAGGGTTAGATGTAATGGGATGAATCATTTTGACAGTGCTAGCATGTAACATAAGACGTTTAACACCAAAATATTGACTAAAAGCTCGATTTTGATGAAGATCACCATGTTTACTATCACCTATGATAGGGTGAAAAATATGTTTAAGATGACGACGTAATTGGTGCTTTCTTCCTGTTTGTGGTTTTAATTCAACAAAGCTATATCTAGCTGTTTTATATTTACCCACTTCAATAGGCAACTCTATTTTACTCAAACCTTTATAAAAAGTTATAGCATCTTGGGCCGGCTTATCTTTACGAGTAAACTTATCAGCGATTTTATCCAACTCTTCAACTAAGGGATAATCAATGATTGCTTCATCATCAACATAACCACGTACAATAGCATGGTAAACTTTTTCTATTTGTTTGGATGCAAATTGTTCAGACAACAATCTTGCAATCTCACTAGATAAAGCAAAAATTAATACACCTGATGTTGGTCGATCAAGACGATGGATGGGATAAACATGCTGTCCGATTTGATCGCGCAACGTTTGCATGACAACGACAGTTTCATTTTTATCAAGCCAGCTTCGGTGTACTAACCACCCTTCTGGCTTGTTGATTGCGATTAAATCATTATCTTGATAAAGAATTTCAAAGACCATCTTAAAATTAATATTTCTAATTTAAAAATATTTTTTCAAGTTCAGCGGCAATACTTGGGCTGTTATTATCGCCAATTGAATAATTGGCTTTTTCTTTGACTTCTTTATCCGCATTACCCATTGCTATGCCTAATCCTGCTATGGATAACATACTGATATCATTGTAACTATCACCAAAAGCTACAATTTCACTTAATTTGATATTTTCATGTTCAGCCCAATGCTTTAGTCCGTTTCCTTTAGTATTCCCTTTTACCGCGACATCAGCACGATTTGACCATGACCATTCACAAGAAAACTCACCAAGCGCATCAACCGCATTTGAAAATTGTTTTAATGCTGAAATATCATGACTACTGGTCGCAAATTTGAAAATCAAATTTGCTTGATCAATCAGTTTCTCGAAGTCATCAACTTTTTTAACTTCTGGTTGTAGAAATTCAGGTAAAGACTTCACCCATTGAAAGAAACCTTCTAAATGATCATCAAGAACTTCATAATTCATAAACTGATCAGTATAAATCATAGTATGAATGCCATATTGGTTAACTAAATTTAACAATGTCTTTGCTTGTTGTTTAGTCATTGGTTTTGCAGCAAAGTTTTGCTGCTTTTCGAAATCGTATAAATAGGTCCCATTACAGCAAATCGCAGGTGTAGATAATTTTAGTTGGTAGTAATAAGGGTGAATAACGGTATGATGACGACCTGATACCAAAATAACTTTAATTCCTTTATCACTAATTCTTTGTATCATATCTACTGTTTCAGGAAGGATTAAACGATTACTACCAAGTAACGTTCCATCCATATCAAATGCGACTGCTTTATATTTCATAAGATTTCTCTTCCTCTTTCTTCTTAATACCCATTAATAGCTAATAATCTGATTGTTGGTAAATCATCAAAAGCTAAAAATCTATCTTTTGTCGCCCAACAAATGAATGCGACAATGTCGTACCATCAACCATTTCAAGCTCTCCACCCACTGGTACACCGTGCGCAATGCGAGTCGCAACGATATTAAATTCATTACACATTTGGGCGATATAATTAGCTGTAGCATCACCTTCAACAGTGGGATTGGTAGCTAAAATAACTTCACTAATTGATTCTGAACTTAACCTACTTTTTAAGAGGTCCAAACCAATATCACTCGGACCAATACCATCAAGTGGTGACAGGTGACCCAGTAAAACGAAATAACGACCACTATACTGCCCTGTTTGCTCAATAGCAAAAATATCTGCTGGTGATTCAACCACACAGAGTTGATTGCTACTTTGTCGACGGATATTCGCGCAGATATTGCAGATCTCCTGTTCAGTAAAGGTTCGACATTGTTTGCAATGACCAATATTATTCATAGCCTCATTTAACTCATGAGCTAAATGGAGACCAGCTTGACGATTACGTTGTAATAGATGATAAGCCATTCGTTGTGCTGATTTTGGACCAACTCCAGGTAAGCAGCGAAGTGCGCTAATAAGTGATTCTAGTAACGGACTGATTTGCATGAATTAACCACATAATTAAAAGATGAATAATAATACCTTGTTTGAATTGTCTGTAAAACAAAAAATATTCTATTACTTTAATTTAAAAATAATTAATCTTTCATATATCACTAATAACGATTAGTAACTGAAAATTAAGCTTAGTTGTGTTTTAGATTATTTTTTACTGTGACGATAAAAGCTTTTGGGCTCTTCGCCTTTTAATAGGCGCATTATGTTGCTACTATGGCGAATAATGATTAAGCATGAAAGCATTGTAACAGGTAATGTCAATTCTGGTTTAAATAACCAAACATATAAAGGTGCAAAAAGAAAACCGACTATTGCCGCGACAGAAGAATAACCCGTTGTAATTAATGTAAAAAACCAAGTCAACAAAAAGCAACCTGTAAAATCAAGTCCAATCGGCGCCATCATTCCTAACGCAGTTGCAACACCTTTTCCACCACGAAAATGAAAAAAGCATGGAAAAATGTGTCCAAGACAAGCCGAAATACCAATAATACCTAAAAAGAAAGGTGATATTCCAAGTCGATAAGCAATATAGACCGGAATAGCACCTTTTAACATATCAAAGATTAATACAAAAACAGCAGGTAATCGCCCATTAATCCTTAATACATTTGTCGCACCGGGGTTATGAGAACCATATAAAGAAGGATTATGTAACTTCATCAAATGGCAAATTATCATAGCACCTGAAAGTGAACCACAGAGATAAGCAATAATGATCATTAGTATAATCTGTAATGACAAAACCCTTCTCCTATGGTTAACTTTATTTATATAACAATACTTACTACTTTTGCTTTTCCAGTAATGGTTTTAAGTATTTACCAGTATAAGATTTTTTCGATTTAGCAACGTCTTCTGGTGTTCCTTCGGCGATGATTTCTCCACCGCCACTACCCCCTTCTGGACCTAAATCGACAATCCAATCGGCAGTTTTGACAACATCTAAATTATGTTCGATAACTACAATAGTATTGCCTTTATCTCTCAATGAGTGTAGTTGAGCAAGCAATTGTTTTACATCCGCAAAATGTAAGCCCGTAGTTGGTTCATCTAGGATATAAAGTGTGCTACCAGTATCTCGCTTAGATAACTCTTTTGCAAGTTTTACTCGTTGCGCTTCACCTCCAGATAATGTTGTTGCTGATTGACCAATGGTAATATAAGCAAGACCAACATCAATTAAAGTCTGTAATTTGCGTGAAATCATCGGTACCGCGTCAAAAAATTCTCGACCTTCTTCAACAGTCATGTTGAGGATTTCATTAATCGACTTACCTTTGTATTTGATTTCTAATGTTTCTCGATTATATCGTGCGCCATGACACTGATCACAAGGTACATAGATATCAGGTAAAAAATGCATTTCAACTTTAATTAAACCATCACCTTGGCAAGCTTCACAACGTCCACCTTTAACATTAAAGCTAAAACGTCCAGGATTATAGCCTCTTGCCCTGGCTTCTGGTACCCCTGCATAAAGCTCACGAATTGATGTAAAAAAGCCAGTATAAGTTGCTGGATTAGATCGTGGTGTCCGTCCAATTGGGCTCTGATCTATTGCAATAACTTTATCAAAAAAGTTTAATCCTTTAATTGATTTGAATGGTGCAATTTCGGTTTTTTCAGCGCCATTTAATTCGTTTTGAGCTAATGGATATAAGGTGTCATTAATTAATGTTGATTTACCTGATCCAGAGACGCCAGTAATACAAGTAAATAGCCCTACAGGAATGTTTAATGTGACATCTTTAAGATTATTTCCTGTCGCGCCAATCAATGATAACATTTTTTTCTTATCAACTTTATGACGTTTAGCTGGGATCTCAATTTTCTCTTTTCCAGAAAGATATTTACCAGTCAAAGAGTTCTTACTTGCCATAATCTGTTTTGGCGTACCTTGAGCAACAACTTCACCACCATGGACACCAGCGCCTGGTCCAATATCAATCACATAATCAGCAGCCATTATCGCTTCTTCATCATGTTCAACAACAATGACGGTATTACCTAAATCGCGTAAGTGAGTTAATGTATCAATCAAGCGACTATTATCACGCTGGTGCAAACCAATTGATGGTTCATCGAGAACATACATAACACCGACAAGCCCCGCACCAATTTGACTAGCCAGTCGAATTCTTTGAGCTTCTCCACCCGATAAGGTTTCAGCTGAACGTGACAGGGTTAAATAATTCAAACCAACATTGATTAGAAATTGCAGGCGATCATTAATTTCTTTTAGAATCTTTTCGGCTATCTGCGCTCGTTGTCCGGTTAAAGTAAGCTTATCAAAGAAATCTTTAGCTTGTTGTGTACTTAAATCACTAATTGTTGGTAAATTAGTATCATTAATAAACACATGACGCGCAGTTCTACATAATCGTGAACCGCCACAACACGGGCAAGGACGATTACTGATATATTTAGCTAACTCTTCACGTATAGTTTGTGAATCAGTTTCTTTATAACGACGACTAAGGTTATTGATGATCCCTTCAAAAGGGTGATTACGTTTAACGACATCACCACGATCATTGGTATAAACGAACTGTATTTCTTCATCACCAGAACCATTTAATAGAATATCTTTTACTTTGTCAGATAATTTTTCATATGGCTTATCGATATCAAATTTATAATGGTTTGCTAGCGATTTTAACATTTGAAAATAGTAGAAATTACGTCTATCCCATCCTTTGATTGCTCCAGCAGCTAAAGAAACCTCAGGCATTTGAACAATACGCTTTGGATCAAAATATTGTTGTACACCTAAACCGTCACATTCCGGACATGCACCAGCAGGATTATTGAATGAGAATAATCGCGGCTCAAGTTCTGGAATGCTATAACCACATATAGGACAAGCAAAATTGGCAGAAAATAGATGCTCTTCTGCTTTCGGATCATCTAAATTCGCGACTTTGACAATACCATTAGTTATGGAAAGCACAGTTTCGATTGATTCGGCTAAACGTAATTTCAAATCATCCCGAATTCGGAAACGATCAACAACGACTTCAATTGTGTGTTTTTTCTGAAGCTCAAGTATTGGTGGATCTGAAAGGTCATAAACATCACCATCAACTCGAACTCGAATATAACCACTTGCTGCAAGTTGTTCAAATAATTTAACGAACTCACCTTTACGCTCAGTAACAACCGGCGCAAGCAACATATAGCGGTTTTCAGATGGCAGAGCCATAATACTATCAACCATTTGCGACACAGTCTGTGCAGCTAAGGGTAAATTATGATTTGGACAGCGTGGCTCACCGATTCGAGCAAATAAAAGTCGCAAATAGTCATAAATCTCAGTGATTGTTCCCACTGTTGAGCGAGGATTATGCGATGTTGATTTTTGCTCAATCGAAATGGCAGGAGATAATCCTTCAATATGATCGACGTCAGGCTTTTCCATTAGTGATAAAAATTGACGAGCATAAGCTGATAATGACTCAACATATCGCCTTTGGCCTTCAGCATATAAGGTATCAAATGCTAATGATGATTTACCAGAGCCGGAAAGACCGGTGATAACAACCAATTTATCTCTTGGTATAACTACATTTATATTTTTTAAATTGTGTGTTCTTGCACCACGAATATCGATATCTTTAATTGACATAGATCTCTTCTTATGTGTGTTTTTAGATAAATAAAATTAACTGTATATTATACCAGTATCAAGTGATTAAATATACAACTATATAGCTCAATAGGGTCTATTAGTAGAAATTCAATAATATAAGCCAAAATTGTCAATTAAATAGCACAAATTAAGCATTTTTTACCCCTCAAAAACCCCGCTCCTCAACTTTTTTTCAAAATAGATTAGAACTAAAAGTTATATTTCTATAACTGTAAATTATTGGTTTCTTGACTTTAATCATCTTACAATAAATCATTGATACACTTTTTTGATATAAGGAATAATTTTGAATAACGACGTTTTACAAGCATTAAATTTATTAAAATCGAAAAAATGGATAGATTTGACTCATGCATTTGATCACAATTCACCCCATTTTTTTATGTTTAAACCGGCTGAAATAAAAACACTATTTGACCACAGTGATGGCTTTTTAGCGCAAAACTTTAGTTTTGCTGGTCAATATGGTACTCATTTAGATGCACCAATTCATTTTGTTCCTAATACTCGTTATTTGCATGAACTTGAATTACAGGAATTAGTATTACCTCTAATCGTAATTGACCAATCTATACGCGCAAAGCAAGATCCCAATTTTTCTTTTTCTAAAGATGACGTTTTAGCTTTTGAAAAGCAACATGGGCAAATTGAAGCGGGTAGTTTTGTTGCATTGAGAACAGACTGGAGTAAGAAATGGCCATCACAATCTGCAATGGAAAATAAAGATGAGGATGGAAACAATCAAATTCCAGGCTGGGGAATTGATGCATTAAAATTTTTATTTGAAGAACGAAAGATTAAAGCTATTGGCCACGAAACTTTTGATACTGATTCAGCGAAAGCATTTCGAGAAAATAATGCGCTAAAAGGCGAATACTATGTTTTAGAGCAAGATACTTATCAAGTAGAATTAATGACAAATTTAGATCAATTGCCAACCAAAGGCGCGGTTATCTTTAACATTGTAGCCAAACCAAATAACGCTTCGGGTTTTCCAGTACGCTCTTTTGCAATACTACCGTAATCTATTTTGCCTAAAAATCGATATTAAAAATTTTTAGAGCCAAACTATTCTGATATAAAAAACGGTCATTACTGACCGTTTTATTTACTAACCTTCAATTAGTTTTGGCGTAGCATCCAAAGGAATAATAGCACCTCGATACTGAATCACGGTACCGGCAACTAGGTGACCTTGGCTTGCTGATTGTGAAGGATTTTTACCACTTAAACGTGCAGCTAAATAACCCGCACTAAATGAATCCCCAGCTGCCGTGGTATCAATAACATCTTCTTTAGCGATTTTATTTGCTGGAACGTCAAAACGCCCTTCCACAGAATCAATAATACAACTATCGCTACCACGTTTAATGACCACTTCAGAAACACCAAACTTTTTAGTTCGTTCAATTACTTGTTCGTACGGTAACTTGCCCCATAATAAGTCTTCATCATCTAAAGTTAAAAACGCAATATCAGTAAATGATAAAATATCAGAATAGACACTTCGAGCTAAATCCAAGCTACTCCATAAACGTGGTCTAAAGTTATTATCAAAAATCACTTTACCACCATTGGCTTTAACTTGTTTTAATAGATCTAATAATTTGATAATACTTTCCGCATCTAAAATTGCAATACTGATACCACTTAGATAGACATAATCGTATTTAGCAATTTGCTCAGCAATTTTTGCTGTTTCTGCTGTTTTTAACCAAAATTTAGCAGCTGCATCATTACGCCAATAATAGAAAGAACGCTCACCCTGTTCATCAGTCACAATAGAATAAAGTCCTGGCATTTTATCAGACATTCTTTGTACCAAATCAGTTGAAATATGCTCTTTTTGCCAGCTATCAAGCATCTCTTGACTGAAAGGATCTGTTCCTAAACCAGTCACATAATGAATCGAAAAATCTTTATTTTTTAATAAGCGAGATAAATAAACCGACGTGTTAAGAGTATCTCCCCCAAAGCTACGGGTTGTTGAATCTTGTTTTATTGAAAGTTCAATCATACATTCGCCAATAACAGCGATTTTTGTTGTCATAGTGCTACCTAAAATCCTTACTTCTATTTATAAATAATCTAATGCGATTTTTACCACAACTTTACGAACCGTTGCAATCTTATTATCGACAGCACAAAGCGGTTTATGTACTTCATTAGGTAAAAATACAATAAAATCGTCTTTCTGTAATACTAACATAGTTTCTTCGTTAGGTGTTTTGATAAAAGCGATATCATTTTCTGCTATTTTATCTTCTAATACTTGTGTATGAGGAGGTAGAGTGGAAACAGCCATTCCTTCTTGACCATCTAAAACAATCTGCACATCAATATACTTTTTATGGTACTCAGGGTTTGCTTCATGAATATATCTTAATGAATTGTCAGAAACCATAAAAAACATATTATCGCTGTCAATATCATAACGACCAGCTGGTGTATTGCTATTAACGTTGTCTTTTACATATTCAATTGATTGTTTAATCTTGGTAGGCAAATAAGGAATTAAATCCAAATGATTAACATTACCTAAAATCATACTTAACGGTCCTTAATTTCTCAAATGAGGTAATAACTTAAATTAGCTTTATCCGCTTTTACTCAATAGCGAAGAAACCTATATAAAAAGAAGTATATACTTAAGTTAGTCATTTTTGTAGATCATTTAGCAATAAGTTTTTAAAGGTTTTTATATTTTAATTAAAATGCTATTTCACACTGAGTGTTTAAGTTTATCCCCTAAACCTTAAAAATCCATCATTCAAAGATAGAAATGATATAAAAAAGCCTTGATAAACAAGGCTTAAGATAAAAAGATTATATGGTATTTGTTGCAATTATTCCCACTCAATAGTGGCAGGCGGTTTTCCACTTATATCATATACAACTCGTGATATTCCATTGACTTCGTTGATAATACGATTTGATACTCGCCCTAAGAATTCGTAAGGTAAATGTGCCCAGTGAGCGGTCATGAAGTCGATAGTTTCAACAGCACGTAATGAGACAACCCAATCATACTTACGTCCGTCTCCCATTACTCCAACTGAACGTACTGGTAAGAATACGGTAAATGCTTGGCTGACTTTGTGGTATAGGTCAGCTTTATAAAGTTCTTCGATAAAAATAGCATCGGCTTGACGCAGTAAATCACAATACTCTTTTTTCACTTCACCGAGAACACGCACTCCTAAACCTGGGCCTGGGAATGGATGACGGTAAAGCATATCGTAAGGTAAACCGAGTTCTAAACCAACTTTACGTACTTCATCTTTGAATAATTCTCTTAATGGTTCTACTAACCCCATTTTCATATCTTCAGGTAAACCACCAACATTATGATGTGATTTAATCACGTGGGCTTTACCTGTATCAGCAGCAGCAGATTCAATGACATCTGGATAGATAGTACCTTGAGCAAGCCATTTGACATCTTTTAATTTTGCCGCCTCTTCATCAAAAACAGCGACAAATTCACGACCAATAATTTTACGTTTAGCTTCAGGATCAGCCTCTCCCTTCAGAGCAGCCATAAAGCGATCTTCGGCATTAATTGCGATAATATTTAACCCAAATTTATCACCAAACATATCCATGACTTGCTTTGCTTCATTTAAACGTAATAAGCCATGATCAACAAATACGCAAGTTAACTGGTCACCAATGGCTTGATGTAATAATAATGCAGTAACCGAAGAATCAACACCACCTGATAAACCTAATAATACTTTATCTTTACCGACTTTTTCTTTTATACGAGCAATTGCATCAGTAATAATAGAAGACGGTGTCCATAGCTTTTCACACTGACAAATATCAATAACAAAACGCGTTAATAACTCTAATCCTTTAACCGTATGCGTAACCTCTGGATGAAACTGTACGCCATAAAACTGTTTTTCATCGTTGGCCATAATGGCGAATGGACAAGTTTCTGTTTGCCCAATTAAGGTAAATGTGTCAGGTAATGAAGTAACTTTATCACCATGACTCATCCATACATCAAGTTGCTCTATACCAGCATCATTGGTGCTATCTAAAATACCGTCTGTTAATTTTGATTTTGCAACAATATCAACTTTAGCATAACCAAACTCTCGTTGATTAGAAGCTGTAACTTGTCCACCCTTACCTACTTGAATTGCCATAGTTTGCATACCATAGCAGATACCTAACACGGGCACGCCAGCGTTGAACACATATTCTGGTGCTCGAGGGCTATTTTGGTCAGTAGTACTTTCAGGACCACCAGATAAAATGATACCTTTAGGGTTAAATTGTTTGATTTTTTCTTCCGACACATCCCATGGCCAAAGTTCACAATAAACACCTATTTCACGAACCCGTCGAGCAATTAATTGGGTAACTTGCGAACCAAAATCAAGAATTAAAATACGTTGCTGGTGGATGTCATTTTTCATCAAATTTATTCCTAAACTATGGACTAATACAAAATCAAGGCGCTATTGTATCATTTACCGATTAAATTGAACGGATTAAATGAAAAACAATTGTAAATATTTTACATTAATATATTTTAAATCTGTTAAACATTTAATCTTGTTAATTTTATTAGATAATTAATTATATTAAAGAATCAAATACCTGACTATATAATACTTATTTATTCATTACGTTAATTGAGGAATTTTAAATAATCCCACAATTTTAATCTATGCAAAAAATTTTCTTTACCTATTTAATAAGTATACTTATAATAAGCTTGCTTACTAAATATAGGAAAAAAATAATGAACACAATTTCAATCTCTTTCGTATTACCAACAAAGGCAAAACCATCAAAAATTTGGCAATACTATACCGATCTTAATTTAAGAAAATTATGGGAAACTGATCTTGAAGACTTTCGTATTTTTGGTGACTTGAAAACAGGCACTAAAGGTATTTTTAAATTACAAAATATACCAGAAATGGAAGTGACTTTATCAAAAATCATTGATGAGCAAGAATTTACTGAACAATTTGATATGCCTGAAATAGGTTTATTATTTTTCTCCCATCAAATTGTTGAAATTTCAGAAAATCAATATGCTTTGAAATCAGAGATTTCATTAAAACCAGATACAAAAATGGACACTAAAGCATCCTAT
Source organism: Gilliamella sp. B3023 (assembly GCF_026536845.1). Classification (NCBI taxonomy): domain Bacteria; kingdom Pseudomonadati; phylum Pseudomonadota; class Gammaproteobacteria; order Orbales; family Orbaceae; genus Gilliamella; species Gilliamella sp. B3023. The sequence continues at coordinate 46,222 of NZ_JAFNNH010000010.1, read as the reverse complement.
GATTTTATAAAACAGATTTCTGATGATATTATTGATAAAACTTGCAAATTAAATGGCTTAGTTGAAGGATAAATTATGGCAAAGGGCGATAAGTTTTTGACAAAATTTCAAAGTGATTCTCAATCCGTTGGTTTTATTTTTATGAAAACTTATTCGTCCTGGCATGCAAATATTAAAAGTTGTTTGAAAAAACGGTCTATCACTCATCCTCAATTTATCGTACTTGCAACACTTGCTTATTTATCACAATACAACGATGAAATAACACAAGTCACTCTATCCAATCGAACAAATATCGATGTGATGACAATCTCACAAATTTTAGAGAATTTAGAGAAAAAAGATTATATTGAGCGCCACTGTTCAAGCAAAGATAGTCGAGCAAAATCCATTCAACTGACACAAAAAGGGTTTGATAAAGCAAATGAAACTGTACCTTTAGTTGAACAAATTGATAAAGAGTTTTTTTCAACATTAAAGGATGATAAAAAACTATTTATGTCAATGTTATTAACACTATTAGAAAGTCAAGGTGAGTAAAGTAATTATCCTTTATCATATTTATTCAAGTTTAAAACATCAAATGGCTTTAATTCATCTAAAAATCAATTTGTTAAGTATTAATAAATGAGTTCTATTTAACAAAAATTTCATTATAAAATGATTTGTTGAGTTAAATTTATTCCAATCTTAAAAATATCACTTTTGCCATTTGCAATAAGTTTTACGCGATGAACATTAAGCCATATTATTTTATTTAACTTGATTATTAGTTACTTTTTTATAAAAAAGTCTATACGTAATGCATGACTAGCCATTACGTATAGAACAGAGAAATAAACTTATAATTCTAAATTACCATTTATGTTCTATTCCAATATTTCCTTTATAGCCTTGATGCTTAGTACTTCCAAAATCATGTTCATAACGAGCATCACCATAAAGAAAATTATCTTTGCCTAATTCCGTTTTTATACCAACCCCCAATTCTCCCCAAGTAGTTGCATAATTTTCACGTAAACTATCTTTACCTATTGTGACATGAGTTGGCTTAATAAAGTCATGCCAAACATTACCAATTGCATAAATCGACATTATTTGTCGATCTGCTGCTTGATTATTATGGTCTACTCGTACACCTATTCTGCCACGCAATTGATCCTGATTATTCTGATCGACTTGACGATATTTATCTTTAAAACTATCCAAATTAAGATATTGATAAACAAGTTGAGCTTGAGGTTCGATTAGCCATTGGCTTGAATCAACTTGACTAAAGTTGAAGGCATGTCCGGCTTCTGCTGAAACAGCTACACCAAACCCATTTTGATGGATAGAACGGGCTTCTTTTCGTGCATCATATTTATTGCGGATTGAAGAGAACTGTCCAACTAAATCTAAATAACTGTTATTAGCAGAAAAATAGGTATTAGTTAACCCAAGGCTAAATGCTTCCGAAGTACCTTTTCCGGTTTTTTTGTTATGAGAAATTAAACCATTAACAGCACGATATTTATCGGAAAAATCAGTGTTAGCTTTAGTATATGAAAGATAAGCACCTGTATAATTGTGGCTTCCATCTTCGAATAAATTGTTTACCAGATCATGGCCAAGTTGTAATCCATAAACGTCAGTTTCTAAATTCAACCGTTTTTTTCCGTCTGATTTAAGATGTTTGCCTAATATTCTTCCCCAAGTTTCACTTAAATGTTCATCGCAAGTACTACAATTAGCTAAGTTAAAGTTAGCATATTCGCCTCTACGTTCATGCAAAGTACCAATACTTAATAATCCTTGTTCTTGGTTTACTCGTGGCATTGATACATAGCCAGAAACTGCATTTGAATAGATCACCTTTTTAGGTGGTTTTACTGGGTCAACAGGTTTGACGGGGTTGTCTGGGTCAACGGGTTTGACTGGGCCAACGGGTTCACCTGGATTACTTGCCTTCATAGTCCAATAGTATTCATCACCATTAGTTGTTTGACGTTTTGCCAATTGAACTTCTGTTGCACCTGTCGTTTGTGCATCACCAGTAAAATTGCTTTCTGAGCTTGAAGTTCCTACATTAATAACAGGAATACTATTCAATACTGCAGCAACTTGCTTTATGTTACCATCAATAAAATTTTCAGCCCCATTTGCATTAACAGGAATAACTTTAGTAACACCACTGGCAGCTCCAGTGATTTTTAGTAAGTCTGATTGTGAAGTATTATTATTCCATAACGTATTCATCTTAACTATTGCATTATTCGATGCCGAGTAATTACCTTGAATAGTTAAACTATCATTATATTTTCCATGAGAATGATTATCCAAACTAATAATACCACCATCACTAATAACATTACCTTGTAAAATAAACTCATTTGCACCCGCATCATCAAATGCAGCATTAAGTAACGCACCATTTGATAAGGTTAAATTATCAAATAAAGCAGTTTTACTGGTATCATTTGCTTTCAAGTTCCAAGTAAAGCCATTATTTAAGTTTAAGTTGAGTGTAGGCGTTTTATTGGCATCTAAAACTTCACCCTCTTCAGTTTTAACCAAACCTTTATAAACCAGCCCAGTCATACTTCCCTTGTCAGAAGCATTAAAGGTAACTGATGACGCTTGATAATCATCATGACTTTGTTCTGTTCCAGTTTGATCATAGGTATTTGAAAAGAACTGATAACCAGATGCGGTATAATTTCCACTCACGTTAAGAATATAACCCGCATCATTTGCTGTTAGATCAGTTTTATCACCGGTAAAAGATAATACAGTATCGACTTGACCTTGATCGACAAAAATTAAATCTTTGCGACCAACAGAACCACTGATAACCGGGTCAGCACTAGTACCATTGGTAGAAAATATCGCATTTTTAAAGCTTGCACTTACACCATGTGATGCAGCCTGTTCAAATACTCCACTTGAATTCGCATCATCATGAGTCCCGATTTCAAGTGCATAACCATTTGTTTTGATGATTGTCGAACTATCGTCATAATCTGCTTTTAATAAAGAATTGCGAACCATCTTAATACCAGAACCATTTAAAGCATTTGTAGTATCAATATTAAGTTCACCATGAGATTCTAAAATACCAGCACCTTCACCAGTATTACGCGTCTTTCCTAATTTGACACCCACACTGTCCCAGTTCAATGATGAACTATCGCTACCTTTATTCAACACTATGCTATTTTTAGCGCCTTTTAAAATCACTATTGGTGTTAATTGACCATCAGCACCAGTATCATTCGCGCCACCATGATTGGTTGCATTACCCGATACATAAATACCGATGGCGCGATTACCAGTCAAAGTCATATCCAAATCATCATTAACAATAACTCGCCCTGCAGAACCTTGACCATTATTGTCATATGCACCTTGAATAGCACGAATACCATTATTTAATATTGGAGAGGTTTTACCACCTGACGTTGTTTGGTTGATCGTCAATTTATCAACTGTGACTGTACTATATTTACCATTATAGGCGTTTCTCTCACCGGCATTTGCAGCTGAACCGGTTAATATCCCATAAGCAGCCACACCACCACTAGAGTTACGACCACGTGTATAGTTATCAGTTATATTTAATACAACATCTTTAGCAGTGATATCGACATTGTGATAAGTCGTAAGCCCCATCACATTACCATCATTCTTTATAGTAAAATTTAAATTGCCCGCTTTAATTGAGCCACCGGAAACACCATAAGTATATTGGTTACCTAAGCCAGTATAATCGGCACTGACATTTGCAGTAAGGGTCGTATCACCCACATTTAGTTGTTCATGCAGTTTACTTCTAGTTAAAATATAAAAACCAGCATTACCACTTTGCGTTGCAGTAGCAGCATTTATATTATTACAACTAGGAGCGTCTTGGCCTACTAAATAAGATCCATCAGGATTTGCTGTACAATCCAATGCAAATAAAGAGGTTGAGGCTGATAAAATTGAAACAGTTATCGCTACTTTACTAACACGTCGTGCCAATTCAGAACAAACTATGCTAGTACCAGTTAGAAAATTAAATTTTGTTTGGTATATTTGATTCATAATTCTTTCCTTATAGACTCTAACATTGAACTTTTTTTACAACGGTGTTTGTTTTTGACTTGTGATAACCAAAAAAGCAGAGATTATTTTTTAGAACTTTTTTACAAACAGATTTCAATAAGAAAGATTCATTCCGTCCAAATGGGCAAAAGAAAGATAAAAGCCATAATTGTTTACTTTCATCATTCTTATTACATTGAACAAAATTCACATAACTTTTCGTTTTGTTTAGATATTCCCGTTCCTCATCTTTATTTAAATATGCCCAATTGAGATAACCGAGTGGTCGATTATTTTTAATGAGTAAAATAAAATTCCTAGACTGAATAGTAGGCAGTAAAGTTTCCAATGCTGAACTTATGGCAACATTTCTATAATTGGAATTCCTGTTCCATAACCAAACCATGGCGCCTAATACTTCGGCTTCATTCCATGAAGTATCATGATAAATGCTGGGTGCAATGACTCTAATGGAGTCCTGATTAAGACAATTCATTCCGTTATACCTTTAGTATTTTTAATTAAAAATAATATTGAAAATAAAACTTATCTTTCTTAAAACTTAGGAATATAAAAACAGCTTTGCTTAATCTTTAAACAGGTAATGAAATGGACAAATAATTAACAAATTGATTAAATTAGGGAGATATAGACCATGTGTAGTCATATAGCTTGAATAAATTAATCAAAAAGAACTTTATAATGTATAGAATTGGAACAAAAAACAGCGCTAAATAATGTATAACTTACATCATCCTTAACTAATTTCGTCACTTTATGTGATTGGACTTATCGGACAGATAAAAAATGAGAGGTCTGTGAAAAACCTCTCATAAATTTAAACATAAATATTAATAATTTACTAGCTATTTTTTTCTTGCGCGGATTGAATAGCGGTTAATGCAATTGTATAAACAATATCATCAACTAACGCACCACGAGACAAATCATTAACAGGCTTACGCATACCTTGTAACATAGGTCCAATTGAAACAAGATCAGCTGAACGTTGTACAGCTTTGTAAGTTGTATTACCAGTATTTAAATCAGGGAATATAAACACCGTCGCTTTACCTGCAACTTTAGAATTTGGCGCTTTTGATTTCGCAACATCAGGCATAACCGCAGCATCATATTGTAAAGGACCATCAATCATTAAATCTGGGCGTTTTTCTTGAGCAATACGTGTTGCTTCTTTCACTTTTTCAACATCAGCACCTTGACCAGAACTACCGGTTGAGTAAGAGATCATCGCCACACGTGGTTCAATACCAAAAGCAATAGCAGTATCAGCAGATTGAATAGCGATTTCAGCAAGTTCTTGCGCATTTGGATCTGGATTAATAGCGCAATCCCCATAGATATAAACTTGATCAGGCATTAACATAAAGAACACCGATGAAACAAGCGAACTACCTGGAGCAGTTTTGATTAATTGTAGCGGAGGGCGAATAGTATTGGCCGTAGTATGAACAGCACCAGAGACTAAACCATCAACCTCATTTGCTTCAAGCATCATTGTACCAAGCACAACATTATCAGCTAATTGCTCACGCGCAATAACTTCAGTCATACCTTTGTTTTTACGTAATTCAACTAAACGAGGTACATATTTATCACGAATGCGTTCTGGGTCAACAATTTCAACACCTGCACCTAAAGTAACACCTTGCGACGCAGCCACTTTACGGACTTCATCAGGATTACCAATTAACACACACTTAGCAATATGACGCTCTGCACAAATTGCAGCTGCTTTAATTGTTCTCGGCTCATCCCCTTCTGGTAACACCACCACTTTTTTCGCATTACGTGCAAGCTCAGTTAATTGATAACGGAATGCTGGAGGAGATAATCGACGAGCAGAACTAACCACTTCATTCAATGATTTAATCCAACTTGGATCAATGTGATCGGCAACAAAATTCTGAGTATTATCCATACGTTCTTTATCATCGACCGGGATTTCTAAATTGAATTGTTGTAAATTGATTGAAGTTTGGAATGTATTGGTTTTAACAGTAAATACTGGTAATCCTGTATCAAAAGCAGGTTGACACAATTTATAGATTTTTTCATCAATATCATAGCCACCAGTCAATAATACACCACCAATAGCAACACCATTCATTGCAGCTAAACAGATTGTTACTAAAACATCAGCACGATCAGCTGAAGTTACTAATAACGCGTTCGGTTGAAGGTGATTAATAATATTTGGAACGCTACGAGAACAGAAAGAAACATGTTTAATTCGACGATTTTTAATACCGCCTTCATTAATGATTTTAGCTTGTAAATGATTAGCAATGTCATATGTACGACAAGAACTTAAATCGATGTTCCAAGGAATACAGCCAAGTACAGGTAATGGGCTATGCTCGCTTAAATCATTAATTGTAATTTTCTTACCATCAAATTTAGGTGTATGATAAATTTCAACAACATCTGGACGAGCGAGATTTTGTTCTTCTACTGGTGCATTGACTTTGTTAACAATCACACCAATAATTTTATCATTTTTGATGCCACCAAAATTAGAGCGAGCAATCTCAATGCGTTCTTTTAACTGCTCTGGATCATCTTTACCCATATTAACCACAAAAATAATCTCAGCGCCTAAAGTCTTCGCGATGTTATTATTTAGCTCATTAGCAAATGGATAATCAATAGTTGGTACAATACCTTCAACTAAAACAACATCAGCACCTTTAGTATTTTCTGCATATAGTGCAACGATTTCTTCCATCAAAACATCTTGTTGATTCAAACCTAATAAGTTTTCAACATAACTCATTTTTAAAGGTTTCAAAGTTGGAATCGATGTATTATTACTAACTAAAGTCGTTGTATTATCAGGCGCATCACCACCTGCTCTTGGTTGGGCAACTGGTTTAAATACATTTAAGTTAATACCTTGACGTTCCATTGCTCGAATAACACCAAGACTTACACCCGTTAATCCAACATTAGTACCAGTTGGAATCAGCATAATGGTACGAGACATAATAAGTTTCCTCTTAATTCTTTATTAAATCCAAAAACAAACCGCCTTAACGGCGGTTTTAAAGTGCTTAAGCTGTTAAGCGTGCTGCATCTTGTGCGATGACAAGTTCTTCATTGGTAGGAATAACCATTGCAATAGCAGAACCATCTTTAGTGATCACACCACCGTTACCAAAACGTGCAGCTAAATTGCGTTCTTTATCAATCTCAAAACCAAGTATACTTAATTTTTCTAAAGTTTTACGACGAATACATTCAGCATTTTCACCAATACCACCAGTAAACACGATTGCATCTAAACGGCCGTCTAACAACATCGCATAACCACCAATGTATTTGACTAAACGGTGAACAAATACTTCTAAAGCATTTTTAGCATTTTCGTCTTTATCTGCATTATCTGTTACATAACGGCAATCGCTACTTACACCAGTTAAACCTAATAATCCTGATTTTTTATTTAATAAATTATTTATATCAGCAACTGACATATTTAAATTGTCATGTAAAAAGAACATGATAGCAGGATCGATATCACCACTTCGTGTCCCCATAACTAAACCTTCAAGTGGTGTTAAGCCCATAGAAGTTTCAATACTTTTACCGTTTTTCACAGCAGTGATTGAAGCACCATTACCTAAGTGGCATGTAATCACATTCGTTTGATCAACAGGTTTATTTAATAATTTTGCAGCTTCTCGGCTGACATAATAATGACTAGTACCATGAGCACCATAACGGCGAACACCGTACTTAGTATATAATTCATTAGGAATTGCATATAAATATGCTTCTTTAGGCATTGTAGTATGGAAAGCTGTATCAAATACTGCAACATTTTTATTTTTTAAATGAGGAAATGCAATAAAAGCTTCGCGAATACCAATTAAATGTGCTGGATTATGTAAAGGCGCAAAAGCAGAAGCTTCTTCAATACCTTTTAAAACGGAATCATCAATCACAACTGATTGGGTATACTTCTCACCACCATGAACAATACGGTGCCCAATTGATTTTATGCTGTCTAATAATTCTGGTTTTTGTGGAAAAATGTTATTAACAATGAATTTAATCGCTTCGCTATGTGCTGCACCAGCTCCTAAAGAAGCTTCTTGCTTTTCACCATCTAATTTCCATTTGATACGAGCATCAGGAAGGTGAAAACATTCAGCTAAACCAGATAAAAACTCATCACCATTTTCAGGGTTAATAATAGCAAATTTTAAAGATGAACTTCCACAATTCAGAACGAGAGCGTTATTACTTGATGACATAGTAATTCCTATAAATTGAATAAAAGATTTTTACCAATCAATATTGGCAACTCTACACATTAATCAATGTGTTATATAAGGCGACTTCTGATATCTTGAAATTTGAGATAAAATAAAGAGAGCCCCCAATTTGAATGGCACTATTTTAAGACAATAAAATGTGAATGTCGAGGAATCCAAACCAGATGAACTTAGTTAAAATTTTTAAGGCAGGTCAAATATATATGGATATTTGCCCAAAAGATAAAGCCCTATCCTATTCATTTCCTGAATTAAAAATTATTAACTACATCAAAGTTGCAAAAAAAATTTTACCGCCGATCATCATCGGCTTAATTCTTTGGCAATATTATTTACCCGCGCAATTAGCGGTAACCGCAATCACAATTCTATTTGCCTTAAGTTTACCTATTCAAGGGATCTTGTGGTTAGGATATCGTTCTCAATCGCCATTACCGCTCAACTTAATTGACAGCTACAACCGAATCAAATTGCAATTAATTGAAAAAAAGATATTAAGTACGAATAAAAATCCAAATGAAAAATTAACTTTTGAATCGTTAATGAAACTAATAAACTTATCTAAAATTCATTTAGGGAATTATTTTGGGCAAAATGACGATAACCAACCATAAAGATATATCCATGCAAAAATTTTTGGAAAAATTGAAAAATCAAATAAACGAGCTTGAGCAGCAGTTGAACTTATCCGAACAACAAAGCTATCAAGAGCATTATTTTGATGAGCATCTGTTTAACACCAGTAAAATTGAAACCGACAATCAATTCTATTTAGATAAAGTAAAGCAAACCTATCTAGCACTTTGTGATGCAGTACTTTCAGAAAAACGTACACAAATCGAATTTTTATCAGAAAGACTTATAAACCAAATTACCGCCCTAACACGTGAGCTTGCCACAGTACATTTACGTAAACAAACTACTGGCCATATTATTACAGAAACATTAGCTGAAAAACATTCAAGACATTTAGATTATTTACGACGATTACAAGAGATGAAATATGAGCTCGAACTCTCTTTAGAGTCAATAGAACACACCAAAATCGCTGCCCTTGATAATCGAATATACCGCTGCGAACAAGCTATTAAAAGGATTGAATTAGACATGGAAAATAGTTTCATTGAATAATGGTTTCATAGATAATCATAAATTTCTGAATATTTGATGATCAACGATTACCTAACTTAAAATAATGTCTTAACAAAACACGCCTGAATATAGCGTATATGTAAATTCACATTTCAATACTATAGTAAGATCCGAGCACTAAAAAGGATACCAGCTAGTCAAAATAAAGGCCCTTATATCAAAAATGCATATGAATATAATTAATAATTAGTATCATCTTTTCAGTTCAATCTATAATATAGTCATCAACATTAATTAATTACTTGCCACCACTTTTGAATCTAAGAATAAACTAATAAGGACTTTTTCCATGAGTAAGATATTTGATGATAACTCACAAACCATCGGCCATACTCCCCTAGTTCGATTAAAACATTTTGGGAATGGTAATATATTAGCTAAAGTCGAATCTCGTAATCCAAGTTTCAGCGTCAAATGCCGAATTGCATCAAATATGATTTGGGATGCCGAAAAACGTGGTTTACTTAACCCTGACGTCGAACTTATAGAGCCAACTAGTGGTAATACTGGTATCGCATTAGCTGCTGTTGCCGCTGCTCGTGGTTATAAATTAACCTTAACCATGCCAGAAAGCATGAGCATTGAACGCCGCAAACTTCTAAAAGCGTTAGGTGCAAACCTTGTATTAACTGAAGCTGCCAAGGGAATGAAAGGTGCGATTGAAAAAGCAGAAGAAATCGTTGCTAGTAATCCAAAACACAATATTATGCTCCAACAATTTAGCAATCCCGCCAATCCAGAAATTCATGAAAAAACCACAGGACCAGAAATTTGGCTTGATACAGATGGAAAAATCGATATTTTCGTTGCAGGTGTGGGAACAGGTGGAACCTTTACTGGCGTAACAAAATATATCAAAAAAATTCAAGGAAAAAGCATTACGGCTGTCGCAGTTGAGCCAACTACCTCACCTGTAATTACGCAAGCACTTGCCGGCGAGCCTATCAAACCTGGCCCACATAAAATACAAGGTATCGGAGCTGGATTTATTCCTGGTAACTTAGATTTGAGTTTGATTGATTTGGTCGAAAAAGTATCTAACGAAGAAGCAATCGAAACAGCTCGCATTATAATGGAAAAAGAAGGTATCTTAGCAGGAATTTCATCCGGTGCTGCAGTATTTGCAGCTGATCGTTTGGCTCGATTACCAGAAAATGCGAATAAAACCATCGTGGTAATATTACCCTCTTCAGGTGAACGTTACCTTAGTACTGATTTATTTAGTGGTATTTTCACTGAGAAAGAACTTGGTTAATTATCCTATAAACGCAAAACACCGCCATTTGGCGGTGTTGGATTAAAAATCGGATAATTCAAATTAAAATAAATCAAATTAATTATCTTGAACAATACCAAAATGTCGATAAGCATGTGGTGTTGCAATCCGTCCTCTTGGTGTTCTTTGGATATAACCTTGCTGAATTAAAAACGGCTCTAACACATCTTCAATCGTTTCACGTTCCTCACCAATTGCTGCAGCAATATTATCTAATCCTACTGGACCACCCATAAATTTTTCGATGATGGCAAGAAGTAACTTACGATCCATATAGTCAAAGCCTTCATTATCCACATCTAACATATCTAAAGCTTGAGTCGCAATACGCTCATCAATAACACCTTTGGATTTAACATCCGCATAATCTCTCACACGTCGCAATAAACGATTAGCAATACGAGGCGTTCCGCGTGAGCGTTTAGCTATTAAAAAGGCACCCTCTTTGGAAAGATCTAAACCTAAAAACTTAGCACTACGACTAACGATATACTCCAAATCCTCAACACGGTAAAACTCAAGGCGTTGCACAATCCCAAAACGATCGCGTAATGGCGATGTTAACGAACCCGCTCGAGTAGTGGCGCCAATAAGTGTAAAGGGCGGAAGATCAATTTTAATTGAACGTGCGGCTGGACCTTCACCAATCATAATATCGAGCTGATAATCTTCCATAGCAGGATATAATATTTCTTCAACGACAGGAGATAATCGATGGATTTCATCAATAAACAGCACATCATTAGGCTCGAGATTGGTTAACATTGCAGCCAGATCACCTGCTTTTTCCAACACTGGACCAGAGGTAGTACGCAAGTTAACATTCATTTCATTAGCAACAATATTAGCTAAAGTGGTTTTACCAAGACCTGGAGGACCAAAAATTAAAACATGATCAAGCGCATCACTACGTTGCTTGGCTGCCTGAATAAAGATTTTCATCTGCTCTCGCACTTGAGGTTGACCAATATACTCATCCAAATATTTAGGTCGAATAGCCCGATCTAACGACTCTTCTTCTTTTTGAGCCTGTGGCGCAATTAAACGATCCGCTTCAATCATCATCGTTCCCTATTTTCTTTATAGTGCTGACTTTAATGCTTCACGTATTAGCATTTCACAATCCATGTCTGGCTTAATGACTTTACTAATAATACGACTTGCTTCTTGTGGTTTATAACCCAAAGCGATAAGTGCCGAAACGGCTTCACCTTCAATCTGACTTGAGGATTTTTTAAGACTTCCAGTCTCAACAGTTACGTTTACATTAGCTAACTCTTCACCAAACCGTTTAACTCGATCCTTCATTTCGACAATCAATCGTTCAGCCGTTTTAGTGCCCACGCCAGGTAATTTAACTAACGTCTTAATTTCACCTTGCTCAACTGCACTAATAAATTGCCCTGCTGACATTCCTGATAAAATTGCTAACGCTAATTTAGGACCAACACCATTCACTTTAATCAACTCACGAAACAATTCACGCTCTTGTTCATGATTAAAGCCATACAGCACTTGAGCATCTTCACGAACGGCAAAATGAGTTAACACAATCACTTCTTTACCATTATCAGGTAATTCATAAAAACAGGTCATTGGCATAAATACTTCATAGCCAACACCACCAACTTCAATTAACACTTTGGGTGGTTGCTTTTCAATAATGATTCCACGTAAACGACCTATCACAATATATCCTTAATAAATAATGTCAATTAAACAACGTTGATCAATCAGTATTAAACAAAAACTCTCGTTCAACATCAGCCTAATTATTATGATCAAAATTGAATGTGAATTAAAAAAACAATTGTGAGTTAGTTTACCTGATAGGAGAAAATTAATAAAGACAAACTGTATAAATAAACAGTCAGTAGACAAAAATATTGCCGACAAAAGTCAGCAATATCAGAAAAATAGAGTTAAAGATTCAAATTAGAATGGCATTTTAAAACCAGGTGGTAATTGCATTCCACCAGTAACTTGAGCCATACGCTCTTTTTGAGCTTCTTCCAAACGGCGAGTAGCATCATTATAGGCTGCAGCGATAAGATCTTCTAACATCTCCTTATCATCTTCGGTTAATAAAGACGGATCGATATCAACGCGTTTACAACTATGTGCACCATTTACAGTAACTTTAACGATACCCGCGCCAGACTCTCCAGTAACCTCTAACTTAGCAATCTCTTCCTGAGCTTGCTGCATTTTTGCTTGCATTTGTTGGGCTTGTTTCATCAAATTGCCCAAACCACCTTTTCCACCTGGAAACATAATTATTCCTCATTAAAAACATTTAGTCTGTAATTATACAGGACGAATACTCGATTCATCAATCTTGGCATCAAAATATTGACAAATCGTCTCAACTTTAGAATCTTGATGTATCGTTTGTTTAGCTTGTTCAAGCTTCTGCTGATATAAATCTTCACGTAATTCTAATGGCGTTTTTATATCCTTACTATCATCAATCACAACCTCTAAATTAAGTGTTTTTTGACGATAAGCTGACATCGCAGTTCGTAGCTTAATACAATTTGCCGACGACTTAGTTAAATGCTCAACAGCCGAACGCGTATGCAAAATTACACTATTATCATCGACTATTTCAGGATACGAATTAACCGCAATCTGTTTAATTAGCGGTGCAATCTCCAATTTCTCAATTTCCGCACTCCAAGCATCTTTTTCGACCATCTCTTCAATCAATTTTTTTGTCATCTCTGGAGTTTTATCAACCTTAAGTGACTCCCTAACTGACTTCGCATCAATCACCGGCTCATTCTTAGACTCAAACAGTCCAGTCGATTGCCATTGATAATTTTCTGCTGTAATTTCCTCTTCGTCGTCCTCTACAACTTCATCCACCACGGCACTATTAACTTCAGTCTTAGTAGCCTGTTTAACACGGCTCGAGTTAACTAAATCGCTTGATGGTTGATTGGCACCAACCGGTTCAGACTTTTTTGAACTTTGTTCCTCCATTAACTGCATTCTCATCTCTAAAATATTTTTAGTGATAGACGAAGCATCATCTGGAAGCGATATAGAATGGGCTGGCATCGAATTATTAGCTTGATGCACAGGAGAAACATTATTATCAGCTAATGATGATTGTGAATGTGCCGTTGATTGAACTGATGACTTAGCTGCATCCTTCTTTACTGGAATCGGTGGCACAGAAGCTGATGTTGCTGATTCAACTTTTGGCGGATTAGACTTTGGGACAGGTGCGTGTCCTACAGCTGAAGGATTAGTGGTTGAAACCGGTTGAGAAATCGAATCAACATCTTTTGGCATAAAGGCTAACGCGCGTAAAAAGCTCATCTCCACGCCCATTTTCTTGTCAGGTACAAGCGCGAGTTCTTTTCGACCCATCAATAAAATTTGATAAAACAATTGCACATCATTTGGTGAAATGTATTGAGCTAAAAAACGCAATTGCTCCTCACTATCTGAATAATCACCTAAGGCTGTAGGTACTACTTGTAATAAAGCAATTTGATGTAAGAAAGAAATGCTTTCAGCTAATAAATTATCCCAATCAGCTCCTTGCATTGCCGCCAATTCAATTTGTTGCATTAACGCATTACCATCGCCTTGGTAAAGTGCATTAACTAACGCAAAAGGAATAGCCTTATCTAATGTTCCAAGCATTGATGCAACTGATACGGCATCGACTTTACCATTACCTAGCGCAATAGCCTGATCGGTTAAACTTAACGCATCTCGCATACTTCCATTGGCTGCTTTGGCTAATAAATGAATAGCTTTTGGCTCACTTTCAATATGCTCTAATTGTAAAATGTGATTTAACTGATCACCAATTAAAGATGTATCAAGCACATTTAAATGCAAATGCAAACAGCGAGACAAAATAGTAATAGGTAATTTTTGAGGATCGGTTGTCGCTAACAAAAATTTAACATGTTCAGGTGGTTCTTCCAAAGTTTTTAATAATGCATTAAAACTGTTGCGAGACAACATATGCACTTCATCGATCAAGTAAACTTTAAAACGCCCTTTAGTTGGCAAGTATTGGATATTATCTAGAATTTCACGCGTATCTTCGACTTTAGTTCGTGATGCAGCATCAATTTCTAACAAATCAACAAAACGACCTTGCTCAATCTCACGACAATTATCACAAACACCACAAGGTGTTGCAGTGATACCACTTTCACAATTCAAGCCTTTAGCTAACAAACGAGCAATCGACGTCTTTCCTACACCTCGTGTACCAGAAAACAGATAAGCATGATGCACCCGACCAAGAGAGAGGGCATTAGATAAAATTTTCAACACATGTTGTTGCCCTACTACCTCAGAAAACGACTTTGGTCGCCACTTACGTGCTAAAACTTGATAACTCATAATCACCATTACTTATTACGATTAAATTTTGCTAATCATATCATAAAGAGCCAAATTAGTCTTTAAGATGCCACTTTTCGAATTAATAATAGACCTTAATTAATTTATAAACAAATTAGATTATAAAAACGCTATTTTGAGTAAAACATATAATAATTAGCGTCATATTACAGGATTTTTTTGCTCAAAAACCCCGTTCCTCAACTTTTTTTCAATGAATAAATTGATTTAAATTTTAACTCTCAGCGTTATATATTTTTAATTACAAAGTCATTAATCTCATCCAAAAACAGATTGCCGTATTTCTCCAATTTAATTTTACCAACACCTGACACATTAATAAGTTGTGTCTTACTTTCAGGCATCGTTTGCACCATTTCAAGTAAGGTTGCATCACTAAATACAATATAAGGAGCGATATCTTCCATATCGGCAATCTCTTTACGTAATCGTCTAAGATTATTAAATAAAATTCGCTCTTCATAAGATAGAATAGTCGTTAAATTAATTGATCGAGCATAACGATTTAAACGACTCTTCTTAACAATTTCTAATCGTGGTTTTGCTAACTTTAACTGCACCTCACCTTTCAATATTGCCCGTGCGTTTTCAGTCAATTGCAAAGTATTAAAATTGGAAATATTTTGCCGCAAATAGCCTAAAAAAATTAACTGCCTTATTACACTAAGCCAATAATCAGCGTTATGCTCTTTACCAATTCCATAAACTGAAAGCTTATCATGTCGATTATCTTTAATTTGTGAACGCCCCGAACCACGTAAAATATCCACTATGTATTGGGCACCATAACGCTGTTCAACCCTATAAACACAAGACAAAACTTTTTGCGCATCAATCAACGCATCATATTGCTTAGGTGGATAAAGACAAATATCACAGTTATTGCAAGGCTCAGTTCGATGTTCACCAAAATAATTTAACAGTACAATACGACGACACGTCATACATTGCGCAAATGACTCCATCGCCTGAATCTTATGAAGCTCCACTTGCTTCTGATCGTTATCATACTTTTCAATGATTTGCTGCTTATACCAACTTAAATCATTACTTTTAAACAATAGCATCGCTTCTGCAGGAACACCATCGCGCCCAGCACGACCTGTTTCTTGATAATAAGCCTCAATTGAACGCGGACAATCTGCATGAACAACAAACCGAACATTTGGCTTATTAATCCCCATTCCAAAAGCAACTGTTGCCACAATAATTTGTGTATTATCCTTTAAAAAACTCTCCTGAGCGCTTTGCCGTTCGCTTGTAGACAATCCAGCATGATAAGCGATAGCCGAAAACCCTCTTGCCACAAGCCTTGTTGTCATGTCCTCAACTTTAGAACGGCTGGAACAATAAATAATCCCGCTATTCCCTTTTTGCGTTTCAATAAACGACACAACTTGTTCAGTAAGATTAAACTTTTCTACCACGGTATAGCGAATATTCGGCCTATCAAAACTACGAACCACAAACAACGGATCAACTAAATTGAGCTGATTAAGAATATCCCTCTGTGTCATCTCATCGGCAGTGGCTGTAAGCGCGATAATTGGTACATCAGGAAAACGTTTTGATAACTGGTTTAATTGGCGATAATCAGGTCTAAAGTCATGTCCCCATTGTGAAATACAATGCGCCTCATCGATCGCAATTAAAGAAGGAGGATGCTGATCAAGCAACGCACCAAAAGATGATACTGTCAAGCGCTCGGGGGAAATATACAACAATTTAATTGAATGGTTTAAATACTGGTTGATAACATTTTGTTGTTCGATACCTGATTGAGTTGCATTTAAAAATGCAGCAGGAATACCATTCACCAACAATTGATCGACCTGATCTTTCATTAATGAAATAAGTGGCGAAATGACTATAGCTGTGCCTGGTAATACGACCGCTGGAATTTGATAACAAAGCGACTTACCGCCACCGGTAGGGATAACGGCCAAAACATCACGCCCGTCAATCACTGATTCAATAATATCTTTTTGTTGATTCCTAAACGACTTATAACCAAAAATATTATGTAGAACATCTTCAATCTGATCTTTAAACGACATAACAACCTGAACCAGTAATAACTTAACGACGCTGTGGAGTATAGCTAATTTAGCACTAACAAACCACCGAGAACATGCATTTACCTATAAACAATATAAAAAACAGAATCCATATCGAACTGTTAAATGAATTAGTGAAAATAAAAAGTACAAAAATGTGACAAATATCTGAATTTTCAATATTGGTTTTGCCTATTTTATCACCAATCTAGTTCAAAAGATTAAAAAAACAGCTATTTTTAATTATTTTACTTGAAACAAAACTATTTGCCCGCTAATATTTGCGTGTTTTCTAAATATACGCCCGTAGCTCAGTTGGTTAGAGCATCACCTTGACATGGTGGGGGTCAGTGGTTCGAGTCCACCCGGGCGTACCATCCTAAAGCCTTATACTAAAAGGCTTCATAAAGGTTCTGTTTCACATCATTTTTTTGCTGGGGTAAAACCGGGGTAAAACTCATACCATTTTTATCAAATTTTTGCGATCCACTTCCCAACTTTTCACTTCAATTCACACTCCAGAAAAATATTAGTTTATGATGAATAAAACTAACTAAACTTTCATAACTTGCTCACAATAAACTCTTTATCCAGAGTGGAACGCATAGAAATATTTATTCTTCATTTGATGTAAAAATGAAACAGGGTTGTGAGTAGTTTTTGGGTAAGACGCTTAAAATAGATTTTATCACTACGTATCTCAATTCTACTTTTACAGCAGCGCCAGATTTAATAGAATTTATTCGTTGTTCAACCAGATTCTTATTTTCATACTATTTATATCAAACAATAATATATTAATATTTATTTTATAGTTATGATTCACATTTTATTGGTTTCAGTTATTAGTTATAAGAATAGCTTTTATCAACTGGCTATTTAGCTTTTGATAGTATTGAAAAATACCTAACCTATTTCTAAGACATGAAAAAATTCTATTATCTATAAAATTAAAAAAGCCATCAATAAATCAATATAATGGCTTTTTTATTTATTTTAATAATTTTTAATAAAAATTAATTCTCTGTTGCATCTTTTACATCTTGTAAATTGCGATCTGCGACTTCAGGCATCAAAATAGCTGATAACAGACCGATGGCTGAGTAAAATATAATCATAGCTACAATTGGCCACCAAGCATCACAAATTTTACAAAAAATACCAGCAAATAAAGGTCCTAATCCAACAGCTAATAAACCACCAATTTCATTAGCAATAGCCATTGATGCAAAACGACTACGAGAACCAAACATCTCGGCCATAGTAATAGCTTCAATAGCTGCTTGTCCTAAAACTGCAACGTTATGAATAACTATTAAACATAGCATAATAGTATTTGGATGATAATTTTTATCTAATATAATAGCAAGCATTGGATAGGCTAAAATTATGGTCAATAAATTAAGTAAAATATACATAATTTTTCGGCCAAACTTATCAGATAACCAACCTGATAAAGGGATGATTAAAAATCCAATGAAAGAACTAATTAGCATAGCATCAGTAGGTATTGCTTTACTAAATAGTAATGTTTGGACCATATAACCAGCTAAAAAAGTTTGAATTAATCCTGAATTACCTGCTTGACCAAATCTTAGACCAGTAGCTAACCAAAAAGACTTACCACTGAAAATTTCTAAATAAGATTTATTTTTGATGATGTTATCATTTTCATTAACTTCCTCAAAAACAGGACTTTCTTTTAAATTTAACCGTAACCATATAGCAAACAACATCACAATTGAACTTGCAAGAAATGGAATACGCCAGCCCCATGATAACAATTGCTCATTATCAAAAAAATAAAACATTATGGCCCAAATAGCAGTAGCAGCAAGTGTGCCACAGTTTGTGCCCATTGCAACGAGTGAAGCAATAATACCTTTTCTTCCTCTTGGCGCATATTCAGCTAGCATAGTTCGCGCACCAGAAATTTCAGCTCCTGCACCTAATCCTTGAATAATTCTTAATAAAATAAGCAATAATGGTGCTAAAATCCCAACTTGAGCATAAGTGGGTAATACTCCGATTAAAGTAGTACAAAGCCCCATTAAGGTTATTGTAATAAATAATATTTTTTTTCGTCCTAATTTATCTCCCATCCGCCCAAATAAGAATGCACCTATAATACGAGCGACATAACCAGCTCCATAAGTTCCCATAGCTAAGATCAATGCCATAGCTGCCGATTGTTCAGGAAAGAAAACCTGATGAAAAACTAATGCAGCTCCAAGTGAATATAATTGGAAATCCATAAATTCTAAAGCTGTTCCTAACCAACCAGACATTGCAGCCTTAACCAAATCCCCTGTATTACGTTTCGGGTCTAACGTTATTGATTTACTCATAATGTACTACCTTTGATTATTCTGGAAAAACAACTCAATTGTTTTGCCAATAATAAAAAATTAAAAAATCTAAATACGAACAAGTTAGACTCAAGGTCTAGAAGCTGTTCCATCCGGTGTTCGAGCATTTGTCCAAGATGGCAAACCACCAGTTATTGGGAACTTTTTGGCTTTTTCTTCGTTTATATCAATACCAAGGCCTGGCTTATTATTTAAATAAGCATAGCCATCGATGATATCTGGGCAACCAATAAAGACATCTCTAAGTTGATCATTCATTGGTGTATATTCTTGTACACCAAAATTCGTAATACTTAGATCTATATGCATATTCGCTACCACTCCAACAGGAGAAATATCACCTGGGCCATGCCATGCAGTACGTACACCATGAAGTTCACATAATGCAGCAAGTTTTTTTGCTGGAGTTATGCCTCCAATCATACTGATATGACAACGAATAAAATCAATTAAATGTTGTGTGATTAGATGTTTATATTCTGAGACATGAACAAACAACTCACCCATTGCAATAGGTGTTGATGTTTGCTGACGTATGATATTTAAGAAATCGACATTTTCTGGCGCAACAGGATCCTCAAGATAAAATAGTCGATAATCTTCAAGGCTTTTTGCCATTTGTAAAGCGGTGATAGGTTGAACTCTTTCATGAATGTCATGAATGAATTCGATATCAAAACCAATTTTGTTACGTAAATGATCAAAAAATTTAGGGATACTGCGCGCATAAGCATCAGGATCAAAATAAATTCCTGAGGTTTTATGATGAGGAGAACGTTTGGGATGTATATTTTTAGCTTTATCATAATGAGTGTTAATCAATTTTAAATCTTCAGTACCAGCTCCTCCATACATTCCCATTTGACAACGAACATATTGATAACCTTCTTCTATTGCAGCGCGGATATTATCTTCAGCTTCAACAGCATCAGCACCATCGCAATGTCGATAAAGTGGAATAGCATCACGACATTTACCGCCTAGTAATTCATATACTGGCATATTTGCCATTTTGCCTTTAATATCCCATAACGCCATATCCATGGCAGACACTGCATTATTAATAATTGGACCATTTCGCCAATAACCACTAACAATAGCTGATTGCCAAAGATCTTCTATTCGGCAAGGATCTTTTCCAAGTAAAAATGGTTTTATATAATCTTCAATCGCGGACTGAACAGCTAAAACTCGTTGAGTAAATGTCGCACAACCTAATCCATATAAACCATCCTGGTTTGTTTCAATCTTAACAACAACTAAATCGATACCTCCTGGTGCTGTCAAAATAGTTTTAACATCTGTTATTTTTAACATAAAAATCTCCGATTCATACTTAAGTTATATAATCAACTTGTATGACATCGTATTTCGCATATTAAAAATAACATTAAGGAAATAAATGTTGCAAGTGTTTTTTTGTTTTTATGCCCCTTCTTGCAACTTTTTAATTGCGAGAGTATTTGTTTTCATGGCGTTATTTAAAGCTTCTTTAGCTGTTTCAACATTATGTTCTTTGATTGCCATAAAAACTTTGATGTGAGCCTCAATACTTTCCAACGTTGGACCAAAGACACGGTTAAGTTCTTCTAAATAATAATAATAGATATCTTTAATATCATGAATTATATTGATAAATATTTTATTGTGTGAGGATTTTATAATTGCAATATGAAAATCTAAATCAGCTTGTGAGTATTTCTTGTAATCATTTTTATTAATCAACATTCGATTTAGAGCTTCTTCAATAGCTACAATATCATCATCGTTAGCATTAATTGTAGCTAATTCAATACATTTAAATTCTACCGTCTGTCTAAAAATCATCATATCAGAAAATTCTTCCTGACTTAAATGCATAATAGGTTGATTTATAGAAACAATTTTATTTTTATCTAAATTTTTCGAAACAAATGAACCCATTCCATGTTTAGTATAAATAATACCAAGATCACGAAGTTTTTGTACGGCACTACGAATACTGGTACGACTAACATTAAATAGTTCTGTTAGCTCAAATTCAGAGGGTAATTTGCTTTCTTCTGGCCAACTGTTGTCGAGTATATTTTTTAGCATCTGTTCATAAACAGCATCGACTATATTTGTTTTAGAAATCGATTTAATCATTAGTTTTTGTCATCTTAAAATTCTTTTTCATCATATTACAACTTATCTCATCAACTTTATCAACGTCTTTAACAAATACAATGAATATAAATTAATACTATTTTGTTGCCTAGATCACAAAAATTAATATTAGTTGTTGCATAAACAACAAAATAGGCGCATTTTACCAAATACCTTGTATGTTGTATTACAAGTTGATGTATGACAATGTATTTCGCTTATATTCATTTATTAAACTAATTTTTTCTATAACAGGATTTTATATTATGCATGAACTTTTTGATTTAACAGGAAAAACAGCATTAATTACTGGAGCAGCTCGAGGTCTAGGTTTTTCTTATGCAGAAGGGTTAGCTTCAGCAGGTGCCACAATCATTCTAAGTGATATCAACTCAATAGTTTTAGATTCAGCAGTAAATAAACTAAAAAATAAAGGGTACAAAGTATCAGGATACGTTATGGATGTATCAGATGAAAAACAAATAATTGATGCCTTCAATTCGATGGATAAAGACAATATTCAGATAGATATTGTTATCAACAATGCTGGCATTCAACATCGCCAGCCAATAATTGAAATTGAATTAAAAGATTGGCAACGAATTATTGATATTCATTTAACAGGTACATTTTTAGTCTCTCGTGAGGCCGCTAAAAGGATGATAGCACGTAATTCTGGTGGAAAATTTATCAATATATGTTCGCTAACAAGTGAACAAGCTCGTCCCACAGTCGCGCCTTACACAGCAGCAAAAGGAGGTATAAAAATGTTAACAAAATCAATGGCTGCTGAATGGGGACTGTTCAATATACAAGCCAATGCTATTGGTCCAGGTTATATCTTAACCGATATGAATGAGGCTTTAATCAAAGATCAGGCATTTGATAGTTGGGTGAAAAATAGCAATCCAACAAAACGTTGGGGAAAACCGCAAGAGCTTATTGGTACTGCAATTTTTCTTGCTGCACCATCATCTGATTACATCAATGGTCAAGTTATCTATGTTGATGGTGGGTGGTTGGCTGTATTATAAATAAAGGATGTAAAAAAATGAGTAAAAAACTAACATGCAGAGCTTGCTTTGCACATAAAAAAAAGGATATTCGAATCGAAAATAGAGAACTTGCTTATACTAATGATGATGTAGTAGTTAAAGTAGAAGCCGGTGGAATTTGTGGTTCAGATATTCACTATTATCAAGAAGGTCAAGCTGGTTTATCCGTCTTAAAACACCCAATGGTAATTGGTCATGAATTTGTAGGTGAAGTCTACAAGGCACCAACAAATTCAAAATTAAAAGTTGGAAAAAAAGTCGCAATTAATCCATCTCAGCCATGTAATAAATGTGATTATTGCCTTAAAGGTAAGCAAAACGAATGTCCAAACATGCGATTCATGGGGAGTGCTCAATTTAACCCCCATGTACATGGTGGATTTTCAGAATATGTTATTGTTTCTGAGCAACAGTGTTTTACTTACGATGAAAAAATCCCTTCCCAAATCATGGCATTTAGTGAACCTACTAGTGTTGCTATCCATGCAATTAATGTTGCAGGTTCATTGGTTGGTAAAAAAGTTTTAGTTATTGGCGCAGGACCTATCGGCGGATTAATTGTAGCTGCAGCAAAAGCAGCCGGTGCTATAGAAGTAATAGCGTCTGATATTAGTGATAGATGTCAAAACGTTGCGTTACAAATGGGAGCAGATCTAACAATAAATCCATCAGATAAAGAAACTTATGCACGGTTTATGGAAAATAAAGGTTATTTCGATGTTACCTTTGAAGCTAGTGGTGCAAACTCGGCAATTGAATCAACTGTGTATTTTACTAGGCCAAACGGCATTATTGTTCAAGTTGGTATGGGAGCCAGTCCTATTCAATATCCTGTTGCTCAAATGTTAGCTAAAGAAATAATATGGAAAGGATCATTTAGATTTATTGATGAATTTGCTGTCGCTGTAAAATGGTTAGAAAAAGGAATAATTAATCCTGAACCATTAATTTCAAGTGAATTTAATTACCAAGAAATTGAAGAAGCGTTGCTTACTGCTTCAGATAAAAGCCGCTCCTCAAAAGTTATTGTGACTTTTGTTGAATAATCAATTTAAAGTATAAATATAACTATCTCAATTTATATTTAATCGAGATAGTTATCTTCATTAATGAATTTAAATTAGGATTAAATAGCAGCCTTAAATCAAACTAATAATTTCATAGTGATTATGCTAACTACCCTATTGTTACAAAAATTGAAATCAAAATTTTTATTCAAGAAATAATTAGTAAAACAGAATTAATATTAATTATATTAACTATCAATTATTACAAATTATCTAAGTCTCAAATAATCAGTCCAACTGCATATCAAAGCCAAATATCAGTATAGTAAACTTACCACATAACTCCCTTACACCATCTCTCTGTTTTTGTAGGAGTAATTAACTCAAAGTTATTTCTGCGCATACATTGTTGAAAATGATACTTATTAAAATAATAGAAAAACTGAGAATCGGGACCGATTCCTTGATAATGATAACGTATGTTATTTTGGGGTATATAACGAGCACATGCTTTATGAAGTAAATCTGCATTAAGCGGTTTATTTTCGATATTTTCGCCTAAAAGCCGGAGAAAAATTTGGTCCGTTGTTCCTATCAAATTTTTAGGTCTTGATCTAAAATGGTCTTCAAGATAATTGTGCTGAATCGCAATTGCATTAGGTAAATTTTCCTGAGATATATGCCCACTTGAACACAACTCGGTAAAGATATTAACCATAATTACTCTTGTATTTTCTGTTTCTTGATTACATTTTTCAAGATCACTTTTTGAAGCTTTTGATTTATTCTTTACAACTGATCGCCAATATTCTTTATCATAATCTGGAAATTCACTGTCAGTATAGCCAAACAAACATAAATCGCCTCTACTTGAACAGGAGTTCACGCTAATAACCATCAGCGTTAAAATAAAAATTCTTATTAATTTAGCCATTAATTATTTCCTAAATAATTCATATAAAATACATTTTATATTTATACATATATTTTCATTCATTACAATACTTTAACAGCAAAGGTTTAAGCTTTTTGTTTTTAGATAAATATTATCTATATATCAACAATCTTTTATCGTACAAGAGAAAGATTAAGAAAAGAGATGCAGAAGATGTTCAAAAAACCCCGCTCCTCAACTTTTTTAATTGAATAAATTACAAGATTAATAGGCAGGATTAAAGTAAAAAGGCGTCATAATGAATATAAGGGAATTTGACCCCAGCAGGAATCGAACCTGCAACTAGCCCTTAGGAGGGGCTCGTTATATCCATTTAACTATGAGGTCATCTCGGGCGGTTATTCTAATAAATTTATCAAGATATTACTATTTAAATAATGAAAAATTTTCTATTTTGAACAAACATGATACAATCTTAACATTCGTCAATTATGATTTATAACATTATGAAAAAAAGAATAATAGGTATGATGTTCTCGGTTTTAGCACTGACAAGTTGTGCCACTTATCAAGCTGAAACCAACAGTTATAGTGACCCATTATCGGGTTTTAACAAAACCATGTTTGATGTTAACTATTATGCCCTTGATCCTTATATTTTACGCCCTGCAGCTGTGGTATGGAAAGATTATGTACCAACACCTGTGCGTAAAGGCGTTGTTAATTTTTCATCTAACCTTTCTGAGCCAGCTTCAGTAGTTAATAGTGCACTACAAGGTGAAGGCCGTGAATCTGGTAAACATTTAGCTCGATTCTTTATCAATACCGTTTTTGGTGTGGCGGGTATATTTGATGTTGCTGGAATGGCGGATCCTCAATTGCAAAAAGGCTCTAAACGTAGTTTTGGTCAAACATTAGGTCACTATGATGTACCTTATGGTCCTTATGTTGTATTACCTTTCTATGGTTCTGCGACACTTCGTCAGGAAGGTGGTGACATCGTTGACACCTTATACCCACCACTTGTTTGGTTAGATTGGGAATGGGCACTAGTTCGAGGCGTTGTTGATGGCGTTGAAGCTCGTGCCGTAGCTATTGAGTATGAAGATCTGCTTAAAAATAGTGATGACCCTTATAACTTTATGCGTAATGCTTACTTCCAACGTAATGACTTTAATGCGTCAGGCGGTAAAGTTGATGAGAAAAAAGAGCAACAACGTCAAGAAAGTATCAACGGTATTATTGGCGATATCGACGCCCAATAGAATTTTCCCTACATTAATAAAAAACGCCGGCTTGTTCGGCGTTTTTTATTTTTCCTGCATTTCTGGTAAGTGTTGCCAAAATCGTCTTGGCATATTTTGTCGTTGTAATTTTGGATTAATTCTTTCTTTTATCGTTAGTGCATTACAATAACGGTACCACATGGTCTGAAAAAGTTTTTCATCATCAGTTAAATAATCTTGGTTAATTTTGTTATTGACAATCAGATCATCGTTTAGCGATATTTTCTCCAATTTTTCTAAATCATAAAAATAGCCATACTGGCGTTTTTCATCATAAATTGCCCATTTTTGGTCGGCATAACGATCTTTAAAGAATCGTGTGGTTAATGGTAAAGCATTATAAATGGGACCAATAACCGCAAAATAGATCTTTTCATCACTTGTTGGATTTTTGATAGCATTAAATCGAACAAATTGTTGGATATGGTGTTTTTCTTTATTCACTTTTTTAGCGATATCATGAATGGCTAATACATCTGGATCGCCAAAATCAGTTTCAATTGAATAGTTAGATTTAAATACTTTGCAAATATAACGAAAAATGATTAAATCACTTTCAGGCAGCTCTGATAACCAAGTAAATAAGATCTGATTTAGTGCAATCTTGGATAACTTTTTTTGTAGCGCCGAGTATACCCTTTCATACTTGCTATTACGAAATTCAACATGGTGAGAATCAGATACCAATAGCGGTACAACATCATCATCCGACAACAAGCATTCTGGCATTTTTTTAAGTTTAAACGCATCAAAAACCGCGCATAACAATCCTTCGAAAGATTTGTCATAATAAAAAGCTAGCATAACTTACCATCCCATCACAAGCTGCTGAGGAATAGGATCTTTTTTAGCTTCAAGTAATGGCGGATCTTGCAGGTTCAGTCGAATATATTCAGCAGATGACTCGAGCAATTTATAGGTACTCATTTCGTGACATACAATAAAAAATTGCGCACGTTTAAGCACAACGCCTATACGTTTTAACGCTTCAATATTAAGTTTTCGATGTCGCCTTGCCATCACTATTAATTTTGCTGATTTAACACCAATGCCAGGAACTCGCAAAATTTTTCGATAACTATCACGATTGATATCTACCGGAAAAAACTGCGGATTACGAATCGCCCAAGACAATTTTGGATCGACAGTTAAATCAAGATCAGGATGTTCATCATTAACAATCTCATCGACACTAAAATCATAAAAACGAAGTAACCAATCAGCTTGGTACAAACGATTTTCGCGAACGCGTGGAACTTCTTGCAACACCGGCAATCGCTTGTCATAACTATTGACCGGAATAAACCCCGAATAGTAAACCCGCTTCATGCTTGGGCGTTTATAAAGTTTGGCGGTAAGTTGTAATATTTGATTATCGGTTTCATCTGTCGCCCCAATAATAACCTGGGTGCTCTGCCCTGCTGGTACAAATTTTGGAGTAGAATTAATTTTTTTGCGATCTTCAATATTTTCCATCAAATTTTGTTGGATATGACGCATTGGTTGATAGATCGTTTGATGATCTTTATCTGGTGCAAGTAATTTTAAATTACGTTCAGTAGGAATCTCTAGATTGACACTCATTCTATCTACTAATAAACCGGCTTCTTTGATAAGCTCATTACTTGCTCCAGGAATAGCTTTCATATGGATATAACCATTAAAATTGTATTCTTGACGTAGAATTTTGACTACCCGAATCATTTTTTCCATTGTGTGATCAGCGCTACGCATAATACCAGAGCTTAAAAAAAGTCCTTCGATATAATTACGACGGTAAAACTCAATGGTTAAATCCGCTAACTCTTTTGGAGTAAATCCAGCTCGTGGGATATCATTACTTTGGCGATTAATACAGTAAGCACAATCAAACATGCAGTAATTGGTTAGCATAATCTTTAATAACGAGACACATCGACCATCGGCGGTAAAAGAATGACAGATACCACAACGAGAAGCACTACCAATACCTTTATTTTTATTATTGCGAGAGGTACCGCTTGATGCGCACGAAATATCATATTTTGCTGATTCTGCCAATATCTCAAGCTTTGACATCATTTTGTCTTGAATCATAATCACCACCAATAACTGTATATATTTACAGTATTATAGCTATTTTACTTGCATGTGCAAGTAAATTATCAGATCAAAAATAGGAAATATTTGCTCAATAAAACTGCATATAAACTCTACTTTATTAAGAGACTATAAATAAAATGTAAAAAGCGGGAGTATTATTGATTACTTATTCCACTAACCCTATCTTATTTAAAAATTGTGAAATAAAATCAATCATAGGGTATTGTTCAGCTTACAAGTGTACGCTATAATCACACCAATTTTTCATACGAAGCTGGTTAACTTAGGAGTAAAGCATTAGATGAAACGTGTAGTAATCACAGGATTAGGTATTCTTTCAAGTATTGGGAATAATACCAAAGAAGTTTTAGAATCATTGAAAGTGGGCCGAAGTGGTATTACTTTCTCTCAAGAAATGAAAGATAGCGGAATGCGCAGTCATGTATGTGGTAATGTAAAATTAGATACAACTGGGCTTATTGATCGCAAAGTTGTCCGTTTTATGAACGATGCATCTATTTATGGTTATCTGGCTCTACAGCAAGCAATCGAAGATGCAAAATTAACCCCAGAACAAGTATCCAATCCTCGTACAGGTCTAATCGCTGGTTATGGTGGCTCAACCAAAACTCAATATAATGTCGTTGCCGGCATGAAAGAAAAAGGTTTAAGAGGTGTTGGCCCTTACGCAGTAACTAAATCAATGTCATCTGCAATATCTGCATGTTTAGCCACACCATTTAAAATTAAAGGTGTTAGCTACTCAATGACATCTGCTTGTGCAACATCAGTTCACTGTATTGGTCACGCAGCAGAACTTATCCAACTTGGCAAACAAGACATTGTATTTGCTGGTGGTGGAGAAGAACTTTGCTGGGAAATGTCATGTGAATTTGACGCAATGGGCGCATTATCAACCAAATACAACGACACCCCAGAAAAAGCATCACGCGCTTATGATAAAAACCGTGACGGTTTCGTTATCGCTGGCGGTGCTGGAATGGTAGTTGTTGAAGAACTTGAACACGCCCTTGCACGTGGTGCACATATCTATGGTGAACTAGTTGGTTACGGTGCAACATCTGATGGTTATGACATGGTTGCACCATCTGGTGAAGGTGCTATGCGTTGTATGCAACTCGCTATTCAAGATCTTGACGCACCAGTTGATTATATCAACACTCACGGAACTTCAACACCAGTTGGTGACGTTAAAGAATTATGGGCAATCAAACAAGTATTTGGAGATAACATTCCAGCTATCTCTTCGACTAAATCAATGACAGGTCACTCATTGAGTGCAACCGGTGCTCAAGAATTAATCTATTCATTACTTATGCTTGAACATGGCTTTATCACACCAAGTATCAACATCGACGAACTCGCTGATGAAGCAGTTGGAATGAACATTATTACCGAGCCAACTGAACGTGAATTAACAACAGTAATGTCAAATAGCTTTGGTTTTGGTGGCACTAACGCTTCAATTGTCATGAAAAAATATAAAGCTTAAGTCTCATAGTTAATGTTTAATAAAAAACCGCACTCATTAGTGCGGTTTTTTTATAGCTTAATCAATCAAGTAGATCAATTATAATACTTTACTTAAAAACAGCTGTGTTCTTTCATTTTGAGGATTATTAAAAATTTGCTCAGGTGAACCTTGTTCTTGAATGATGCCCTGATCAATAAAAATAACACGAGTTGACATCTCTCTAGCAAAACCCATCTCATGCGTGACAACCACCATGGTCATCCCCTCTTGAGCAAGTGCCTTCATCACGGCTAAAACTTCACCGACTAACTCAGGATCTAACGCCGAAGTAGGTTCATCAAAAAGCATAACTTTCGGGTCCATCATCAATGATCTAGCAATCGCGACACGTTGTTGTTGACCACCGGATAATTGATTTGGATAAGCATCAATCTTATCAATCAAACCAACCTTAACTAATAAACCTTCAGCCTTATTAATTGCATCATTTTTTGGCATCTTCTTGACATCCATTGGTGCCAAAATTAAATTTTCCAATACCGTCATATGTGGAAAAAGATTAAAACGCTGAAAAACCATGCCAACTGATTCACGGAGTTGATTGATATTGGTTTTAGCATCAGGCAATTTAAACCCATTAACTTCAATCTCGCCTGAAGTAATATCTTCTAATCCATTAATGCAACGTAAAAAGGTGCTTTTACCTGAGCCCGAAGGGCCAATAATAGAAATCACCTCTTTTTCCTGAATATCACAAGAAATACCTCGTAGCACATGAATATCGCCAAATTGTTTTTGTAGATTTTTAATGTGAATCACTTTTGCCTAACCTTTTTTCTAAATATTTTACTAATAATGAAAGCAAGAATGTCATTACCCAATACACAATAGAAATCACAATATAAGGTTCAGTATAAGACCCA
This sequence comes from Gilliamella sp. B3023, assembly GCF_026536845.1. Taxonomy (NCBI): domain Bacteria; kingdom Pseudomonadati; phylum Pseudomonadota; class Gammaproteobacteria; order Orbales; family Orbaceae; genus Gilliamella; species Gilliamella sp. B3023. The sequence goes on along the minus strand of NZ_JAFNNH010000010.1, from coordinate 15,737 downwards.
TATGCAGCTCCAGATGTTCTTGCAGCAAAAGCTAAATCAGCCAGACCGATCGCTGCACCGAGTGACGAATCTTTCAAAATAGCAATTGCATTATTACCCAAAGGTGGAAGCATACGTTTAAAAGCCTGTGGTAAAATTACTTTACGCATGGTACTACCATAGCTCATTCCAAGTGACCTTGCAGCTTCCATTTGTCCTTTATCGATTGATTCAATCCCTGCTCTAAAGATTTCGGAAATATAGGCACCTGCATTTAACGTAATTGCCGTAACACAGGAAATAAACGCCCCATACTCAGTACGCCAATAACGAGCGGTGGACATTGAAATAAGATTATCGGAAACCAATAATCCATCACGTGGGTTTAGAAAATATGGCATTAACACATAATGCACTACCATGATTTGAACAAATAGTGGTGTACCACGAAAAGCACTAACATAAATTTTAACAGGCCATTGTACACCATAGTGAAGCACCCATTTCCAAAAACCAAATTTAGCTGATGCGGTTCGCCCAATACCTAACGTCAATCCCCATAATGTCCCTAAAATGACACAAATAATAGTACATTGAACGGTTAATTTTGCCCCCTCGATAAAGAGGGGCGTATATTCTTCAATAATTTGCCAATTAAATGCCATGACTATTCCACTTTACTCTTTAGAATCTAATGGTAAAGATGGAACATTATTATCGAACCATTTTTTATAAATTGAAGCATAAGTACCGTCTGCAACAATTTTTTTCAGGCCTTCATTGATGCTATTGCGTAATTCAGTATTACCTTTAGCAACGGCAATACCAAAATATTGCGATTCAAAACTATTATCATAAACTAAATTGAAATCTTTACCGGGATGCATTTTAATATAAAATTTAACCACACCAACATCAGCAACGGCTGCACTTATACCCTCTTCATAAAGCTCTTGTAGCAATAATGGCGTATTATCAAAACGTTTAATTGCAGTGCTATTTTTACCGAGTACTTTAGAAACAACCACATCAGCCGTACTACCATTAACTACTCCAACAGTATGATTACTTAAATCAGCAATTGACTTAATTTCAGTTGTTTTTTGAGAAACAATAACTTGTTCAGCAGGAAAATACGGTAATGAAAAATCAACAGAGTTTTTACGCTTTTCAGTTATAGTAATACCTGAAATGATAATATCGCGCTCACCATTATCTAAAGTAGCAAAAATACCTTCCCATGGCGTATTAATTAATTTGATTTTAAAATTTTGAGCTTCAGCAATCGCTTTAATAAGATCAATATCAAAGCCTTCTAACTGCTTATCGCTATTTTCATACTCAAAAGGACGATATGTTCCCCCTGCTCCAACCACATAAGTCTGCTCACTGGCAAAACTAAATGAAGATGTGAATAATAAAAGAGAAGACAAAATTACAGAAAAAAAAGAATTACGCATACAGATTCCTATCTATAAATAAATATTTGCAACATAATAACTTTTAAGCAAAATATTTCAACAGAATATTTAACTTGATTGGTGATTAATTAATGCTTTTATAGAGGCTAAAAACCCCGCTCCTCAACTTTTTTACGTTTAAAAAATGCACGGTTAAAAAATTAAATTACTTTTAGAATAAACAATTCATCAAAGAAAAAATACTCAAACCAAGTTTGAGTATTTTCCCAATATATCTCATCATGTAGATTAACTAAATATTCATTTTTTTAATGAAAAAGGTCAATACCGCTGAGCTTATTAACGCGATCACCATAAATAAGAAGGCGTGGTTGTAGCCTCCGTTGGCGTTGTCGATAAGGAAGCCGATGATGAATGGTGATAATACGCCTGCAACTTGTCCACCAAAGTTGACAATACTTGAGGCTTTGCCCATGATTACCGGCGGAATCATATGCATTAGCATTCCCCAAAAGATAGCAAATGCGATAAACATAAAGAGTGCTGATACGCATTGGAAGACTATAGCAGCCTCAAGATTATCGACTTGGAACATTAAGAAAAGAAATATCCCAGAGATAAAAGCGGTTAAACCATATACATATTTTAATTTTTGTTCGAACTTATCAGCAAAATAGCCACCAACTAAGGTCCCTAATGCACCAAATAAGAATGGGATTGCAGCTAAGATACCGGTTTTGGAGAGCGATAATCCTCTTGCCTCAAGTAAATAACTTGGTAACCATGTGGTGAATCCCCAAAATGTGATATCAAATAAGAACCAAATTAGCGATAACTTCCAGAGTATTGGCATTTTCAATACATCTATTAACGAAGACGAGCTCTCTTCGACTGAGACATTATCGTTGATTATTTCTAATTCTTGCAGTTCATCAGCACCAATCAGACTATTTTCAGATGGATTATTGCGAATAAACTTATAGATAAAAAAGCCTAATATAAAACCAGGAATACTTAAGATGATAAATACATCGCGCCAACCTAACCATTCAATAATGGCAACTGCCACAATTACAGATATTGCTGGTCCTAATGTGTTGACGGAAGATTGAATTGCTGTTGCTCGTCCTCGTTCTTTGGCAGGAAAATAAGTGGCGATAGTTTTCCAAGACGAAGCTGGGAAACAACCTTCACCGGCACCAAACATGAAGCGAGTCAGTAACATTAATGGCAATACATAAATTAGACCGGTAAAAAGCGTAAACATCGACCACCAAATAATGGCAAAAGCCATCACTTTACGCGGACCAAATTTATCTGATAAATAACCACCGGGAATTTGGAACAGTGCATAACCAATAAAAAATGCACTAATAATTGAACCTTGTACAGTTTTATCGATACCAAGATCATGGCCAATAAACGGCAATGATACATTCATTACCATACGATCAAGAAACGAAAGTAACCAACCTGACCATAATAGTAATAAAATGGTATAACGCCCTTTCCATTTTTTTTGATTATACCCAGAGGTAGGAATTTTAGTATTCAATTTATTCATAAAATTTCCTTAAATAATATCATCCCAATTAACTTAAAGTTAACATTTTTGCTACTATTTTAAATTTACTCTATTTTTAGAGTAATTTGTTGACATTTTGACCAACAAATTACTTCGTTCTAAATTAAAAGCTCAAAAATCCAATGGGTATAATTCCGCTCACTTCAGTGAACTTTTATTATTATTTAATTATTAGCTGTTATAAACGTTCCAGGCAGCTTGTAAACCAGCCCCTTGTACTGTTTTAAAACCAACTCGATTTAACACAGCTTCAAACGCGGTTAATGTTTGCATGACACAAGATTTTCTAGCATTATAGCCCATAGTACCAATACGCCATACATTGCCTTTAAGCGGACCGAATGAAGCACCGATTTCAATACCAAAATCATTTAACATTAAATTGCGAACTTCAAGGTCATTAATATGTTCCGGACGAACCACACCAACGACATTATTCATTTTATGATCGAGATCGCCAAACAGCTCAAGTCCCATAGCTTGTAAACCAGCAACCATTGCAGCCCCATTAACGCGATGACGCTCAATCACGTTATCTAAACCTTCTTGTAACACAATTCGAGCACATTCGCGTGCAGCATAAAGCATTGAGGTCGCTTCAGTGTGGTGGTTGATACGTTCAGAACTCCAGTAACGGATAATCATATCGATATCAAAATAGTTAGAATAGATCATCTCATCTCGGCCACCCGCATCATTTTCAGCACGAATACCCAGTTCAACACATTTACGAGCTTGAATAATTTCGACCATTTTTGGACTTAAAGTAAGAGGAGCAACACCTGGAGGTCCACTTAAACATTTTTGTAAACTCACTGAAACGCCATCAAGTTGCCATTTATCAACTTCAAGTGGGTTACCCACAATCGAAGCAGTTGCATCGACATAAGACAACACACCATGGCGACGACAAATTTCACCAATTTTATCCAATGGTTGCAATAATGTGGTTGAAGTGTCACCTTGCACGCAAAGTAATAGTTTGGGTTTGACTTTTTTGATAGCATCTTCAATAACATTAGGATCAAAAACTTCACCCCATGGCACTTCAATAGTATGCACATCAGCACGACAACGGTGGGCAATTTCACAAAGTAATAAACCAAAACGACCAAATACGGGTACTAATACTTTTTCACCCGGTTTAATTGTTGACACAAGAACGGCTTCAATACCGGCTCTTGCAGTACCATCAATAACAAAAGTTTGCTCATTTTTGGTTTTAAAAATATCTCGATAAAGTGACATAGTCTGATTCATATAATCAGTCATAACTGGGTCAAACTGGCCAATTAAAGGTGCAGCCATCGCTCTAGTGACACGAGGATCAGCATTGATTGGACCTGGTCCCATTAATAGTCGCGTAGGCGGATTAATTTGGTCATATTTATCTAGGTCTAACATTATTTTTTCCTTTATTAATATCGAGTTAATTGTTTGAAGATTACACTAACTCATCTTCTCTTATCTATATTTTTCAAAAAATTATTGGCAATGGGATGATGAAACTTAAACAGATTAACAATTTCATTCATCACTTTGCCCATATGCGATTTTTTCCATGCTAATGACAATGGCGATGGCTTACGTTCATTAACCACTTTACAGGCAATCAATTCACCTGAATCTAAATAAGATTGGCAGATTGATTTGGGTAAAAAACCAATACCTAATCCTCTTAAATGACAAGCCAACTTAGTGGTAATATTTGGCACAATAATCTCAGATTGGCTAGGTAATAACCAAGCCACTCGTTTATTCATATGCACAGAGGTATCTTCAACATTAATTGCCGGATACTTACGTAAAGTATCATTAGATAACGCCCCATCAATTTGGGTGATCGGATGATTTTTGGCTGCCACAAACACCCAACTTACTTCACCAAGAGGTAGTATATTAATCATCGTATCAAGCGATTCAGTGCCTGTTGCGCCAATCGCTAAATGGCACTCACCATGCAATAACGAATCCCACACTCCCATATAAACTTGTCGATTTATATTGAAAGTAGTAAAAGGGAATTTCTCTTTTAAAAACGTCAACAAATCGGCTACCGCCTCAACATCATAGAGCAGATTATTGATGGTAATATTAATTTTTCGCTCAACACCATCACGAATCTGTTGTAACTCATCAGGCATGGTTGATAACCAAAGCAACCATTGGCTACATTGCTCATAAAGATGTTGCCCTGCCAGCGTTAGTGTCACAGTCCGTGTGGTTCGTTCAAAAAGTTGAGTATTAAGATCAGCTTCCAATGATTTAATACGATAACTAATTGCTGCTGGTGTTTTGTAAAGTAGCTTAGCCGCTTTTGAAAAGCTATTGCTCTCAACTACTTTAATAAAGGTCCGCATGGTTTCTGTATCTAGCACGATTTAATCCCTTAAAACAAAACGATCAATACCTAACCATATACCAAGTAAGAGATCGGATCCAGAGGTGTGACCATAATTCGATAAATTTTTTATTGATGAATGGTGATATTTATGTTGTGCAAATGAATTAATCACTTGTAGCACCAACAACGAAAATTTACCTTGCAGTGCATAAGTCAAAAAACTAGCACTAACAGTTGTGGTTAACAAATGTAATGACAAACGCTCAAAGGCGAATTTAAGCTGTCGAATTTGATTGTCAAAACGGCAATCGCTTGAGATAACCGCCAACATCCCCACGATAATATCATCAAAACTTGGCGTTAAACCCGGTCCTAAGCCAATAAATGGCGTAATATCATCTGCTTTACCATTCATCAAATTAGTCATGGTATTACATAATAATTCGAGTTGATATTGACCCGATAAATTGTCGCTTAATTTACCAAATAAGCCGGTAGGATTTTCTATCTCTTTCAATAGATTAGCAATTTGTGATTTATTAACTAATGAATGTTTTTTTACATTTAATTGACAAACATGCGTATCAAGTGAAATTAAAAAAATCCCAACTTGCAAATCACCCGTAGCCGATTGATAAATAGATAAATCACTAACTAACGACAAAACATAATCAAAATCAGACGATTTAAGTACAATGCCCATGGGCGACAAACCGCTGTTATAACGATGTATAGTAATTAATTGCTGATCATCATTGATTAAATTAATCGTTTGCTGATGAGAACTAAAGAGCGACAACTCACCCGCTTTTATCGGAATATCCGCACTAACTAAAAGTGGTTTGATAATATGAGATGCTTGCGACAAACCACGCTCTTGCAAATAATCAACAGCGGGGATAGTAAGTCGCTGATTATTTAGCGACTTATTTAAGCATTCATCATCTACATACATCAAACTCATAGCCTATACGTCTAATTTTTTTGCTAATGCCTCGAGTGCTTTTTCAAAACAAGCTAACGGTGCTCTAACTGTACCTGCACCAATTTGGCCCACTCCTGCTTGTTTATGGGCAATACCAGTATTAATTAATGGCGTGATCCCGGTTTCGACAACTAAACGAAGATCTAAGCCTAAACAGCATCCTTGGAAATTCCATGTAGGAATTTGGAATAACATATTATGTTCTAAATAGATTTCACTCATCTCTTCAGATACTTCATATGCAACATCCGTGCCACCGGCACCAACAAAGCGAGTTACCCCTGGCGCTGCAACCATAGCCGCCCCGCCTATACCAAAGGTTTCAGTAATAGCACTATCACCTATATCTGGGTTTGCATCTTTTTGTGAATAACCAGTAAAGAATAGGCCTTGTGGAGTATTAACTGGCGCGGTAAACCACTGATCGCCAAGACCACTGACTTTAATACCAAATTCTTTACCATTACGCGTCATTGCTGTAACAATAGATCCCTCTTTAATTTGCGCTGCGCTATCCATAATTGATTTACAAAATGCCATAGCAACATTTAAGAAGAACTGATCTGTCACGCTTAAAAAGCTAAAGATTTTCTCCATTTCCGCTTTACTACGATCAAGTAAAATTAATTTTGGTGAAAGCGTTCTTAATAATAATGCTGAAGCGGCAATATTACGTTGATGGAATTCATCACCCATTGTAATAGCTTGTGCCATCAAAGCGGTTAAATCGATACCATTATCAAACAGTTTTAATGCATCATTCAAGGCTGGCCCTAACGACTCTTTCATCCAACGATGACGGTCTAAAACCTCCTGACCATAAGCACCAAAACGCATCACTTTACCAATACCTTCATTTAAATTGCAGTAAGCACGATTACCATGGGTAATGTTTTCAACCACAATCATTGGCATATTGGCTGACGTAATTCCTCCCATTGGACCAACTGCATTAACAGAATGGCAAGGGATAAATTCAACTTGGCCTGACTCTAACAAATGCAAAGCTTGCTTCTCATCTTGAGCCCAGCCTTCAAACAAGCAAGCACCAATACAAGCACCTTGCATTGGCCCAGTCATATCATGCCAAACAATCGGTGGTCCAGCGTGAAGTAATTTTTTACCTTGCGCCAAGGTTGGTACAGCTTCTTTGGCGGATATAACGCCTACCCAATGAGGTCTAGCAGCTTTAATTCGTTCAATAATTTTTTGGTTTGCTTCATTTATTGCAGTACGTAACATATCAAAACCTCTTAATTTAATTTTTGCAAAATAGCCGCTAATTTTTTATTACCGCCGGCTATTGGCGCCCATTGATAATGCACAACAGGAATATTCGATGATTGAAGATCTTCAGCAAAACTTCTTAAACCAGCATTAATCACACTAATATGGCTTAATAAAGGATATGGTTTAATGAAATTATTTGAGTTAACCGGTGTAATCAGTTTTTTGGCTAACAAAATAGCTTCCGGTAAATTATTCATTACAACAATATTCGCTGATTCTAACGCTTCAATTTGCTTACTACGACATTGCGGATCTTGCTCTGAACCAGTCACGGTTGCGATAGCTATCAGTGGATGATTATCACCTCGTTTAGCACAGGCTTTTTGATAACCTGAAATGACTGACTCAGCCGGATTGGCATTTGCGCCATAGCCAATAACCAAATCAACAAGTAATACACCTACGTCGTGATTTTCACCAAGCTGAGCAATTTTATCTTCGCGAATAGATGGATCAATCATAGGATGAGGTTTACCTACAGTGTAAAAATCATCACCTAAATCAATAATTTTATGCCCCTGTTGATCTAACATAATCCCTTTATCGTGATGATGACTGGTAGTGAGATTTAGTTCTTGAGCAAGCAACATCGCCGCTTCTGAAGCTAAGGTACCGCCAGTGTATAATCCTGTAATCGTTTTATTGGCTAAATTAGGCAACTTATTCGCTATCGCTTCAACTGGACTTAATAAACAGGCTAATCGAGCTGCTTCATCTAATGTGCGTGCAAAATAGATATTATCGTCTTGAGGTTTATCGATTTTCGAGCCCAAAAATAAAGCCACCACCGGTTTAGGGATTAACTTCATGGCTGAAATCACTTTTTCCCGCACACTGTCTGCTGGCGGTTTAGAAATAAAGGTAATCACTTGTGTATCAGCATCGGCAGCGAGCATATTTAAGGCAGTAAGCGCACTAATCCCCCCGACTTCAAGCGACAAATCACGCCCACCCAAACCGATAGCTTGCGTAATACCTTGATTCAATAGAGCGATTTGTGAAACCACTTCTTGAATACCCGTACCAGACGCCCCAATTACCCCAATATTCCCTTTAGGAATAACATTAGAAAACGCTAAGGGTGCCCCCGCGATAAAGGCCGTCCCACAATCGGGGCCCATCACAATTAAATCTTTTTTAGACGCTTTAGTTTTTAAACGGATTTCATCTTCGATTGATACATTATCAGAAAAAATCATCACGTTCTTATTATCATCTAAAGCTTGATCAGCTAACTCAGCGGCGTACTCCCCAGCAATCGAAATTAACACTAAATTAGCATCAGGTAATTTTTTCGTTGCGCTAGCTAAACGCCTTGCTTTAAGTAGTTTTGCACCACCTTGCTGAGCTTGAGCGATATTTTTTAGTGCATCCTCAAGTTGTTGACTAATCAACTCGACAACATCATTAGAATCATCTTTGGTTTTAATCGCGACACAAATATCATTTGGCGTTGCATCATTAAAACTATCACTCCAAAAACCTGTTGCGGTTAATAAAGATTTATTGGCAGGAGTACCCATCATGACAGATACTTCATCAACCTCATCAAGATTACTCAGTTTTTTTGATATCAACATCAAACTAACAGAATCTTGAAAGCTTCCCTTTTTTATAAAAGATTGAATCATGAGAATAGGCCCCTCAAATAGGATAAATACTGTTAACTTTGAACCTCATTAAGCTCATTAAAAAAATCTAATAGTTAGATTATATTTATATATTACGGAAAAAATAAACAATAAGCAGGTTATACATCACAAAACATTAACGATATCAAAAATATAATATTATTTAAAATCAGTATCATAAAAGATTGTTAAAAAATTTTTTATAATAATAACTACTTAATTTAATTAAATTTCACAAATATAAAAAAGCTAGTTTGATCACATTATTATTTGATATTAATAGTATGGTAAACAAAAAAAACATTTAAAATGATCCGTAGTATCGACACGATATGTGCGGTTAACATTAAAAGCAAAATGTTAACGATGATGGAGTTTTAAATAGCAGGTAAATATTTATGAATATTTTATATGATGATGTTGCTAATGCAGTTAAATGGATATCGAGCTTTGGTGGTTTAGAACAAGGCGGAACAACTCGATTACTTTATACTGAACAATGGCTTACTGCCCAAAATGCAATTAAAGAAAAACTCTCACAAATTGGCATGAACACCTATTTTGATGATATTGGTAACTTATATGGTCGATTTGAAGGCAGTAAATATAAAGAACAAGTCATCATGTCTGGCTCGCATGTTGATACCGTTGTTAATGGTGGCAAACTTGACGGCCAACTTGGCATCATTGCAGCTATGCTTGCCATGAAATACCTAAAAGAGAACTACGGCCAACCATTACGAACCTTAGAACTTATCTCCATGGCAGAAGAAGAAGGTAGTCGCTTTCCTTATGTCTTTTGGGGAAGCAAAAACGTATTTGCCATCGCCAACAATGATGATGTTGCCGATATCGAAGACAACAATGGCATTAAATTTGTCGATGCGATGAACAACTGCGGATTTAAATTTAACACCCAAAAAGCACGAACCGATATCAAAGCCTTTTTAGAGTTACACATTGAACAAGGAGGCGTACTTGAGCGGGAAGAAAAAAGCATAGGGATTGTAACCAGCATCGTTGGACAACGTCGTTACAACATCCGCTTAATAGGTGAAGCAAATCATGCGGGCACCACACCAATGAGTTACCGTAAAGATGCTATCTACGCTTTTAGCCGAATTTGCAACGAATCCATTAACAAAGCAATTAAAGTGGGTGATCCATTAGTATTAACCTTCGGTCATGTTGAACCAAAACCCAATGTGGTTAACGTCGTTCCGGGGGAAGTGATGTTCACAATAGATTGTCGTCACACTAACCAAGAAGAACTTAAAAGCTTTACCGAAGAGATTGAAGCTGACATGATCCGCATCGCCAAAGAACTAGGCCTTGAGATCGAAATAAATCGTTGGATGGATGAAGCCCCAATTCCAATGGATGACAAACTCATAAAAATGCTCGAAAACATCTGCAACCAAGAAAAACTAAGCTATCGCGTAATGCATAGTGGTGCCGGTCACGACTCACAAATTTTTGCACCACGAGTACCGACCGCCATGTTATTTGTACCAAGCATCAAAGGCATCAGCCACAACCCTGCTGAAGATACTAAAACCGAAGACTTAGTTGAAGGAATAAAAGCATTAACTTATGCCCTTTACCAATTGGCTTATCAAGAATAATAAGGAATTAAAATGACAGAAAAAAAAGGTGGCATACAGTACTGGCATAAAATCGTCGCTTTATTATTCCTCGGTTGGTTAGTGATGTGGATTTATCGCCCCGTATTAGCAGCGATTTTTCCTGAAATTCAACAAACTGTAGGACCACAATCAAATACTGAGCTGGGCTTAATTGCTAGCTGTTACTTTTTTTCCTACACCTTAATGCAAATTCCAGCTGGGATCTTAGTTGACAAATATGGTAAAAAAGCCGTCGTGATTCCTGGCTTCATACTCTTTACCATTGCCGCTATCATGATTGGTAATGCACACTCAATGATGATGATCTATATTGGTAGCTTACTGGCAGGTCTTGGTTGTGGCTCTTACTATGGTTCTGCTTGGTCACTATCAGCCGAAAATATTCCAGCTGAAAATCGTAGTTTCGCCTCTGCCATTATCAACACTGGTGCGGCGTTAGGTATGGGCGTTTGCTTATTATCCACCAGCTTCTTAGTTAAAGCGTTGGATATGCCATGGCAATATATGCTCTATATTATTGCGGCTCTAACACTCTGCTTAATTGCTGGATTTGCAATTATCATTAAAGAGCCATCGATTAAAAGCGTCATCACCCAAAAACAGAAAACGGAAACGGCGCCGAAAGAAAAACATAACTTCTTTAGTAGCCCAATGGTGGCTTGTTACATTATGTACTTTGCAACATGCTATGGCTATTACATGGTGGTAAGCTGGTTACCCAACTTTCTTGAAACTGAACGAGGCTTTACTGGCGGAAGCATTGGCTCTGCATCATCTTTAGTCGCATTCGCCGCTATTCCTGGCGCACTTGTCATCAGTAAAATCTCGGATAAATTTCGTGCTAAACGACTATTCTTTATTATCGTATTAGAACTGCTTTCAGCCGGAACACTATTTATGGCAGTCCAATCATCCACCATCACCTTATTACTGATGGGATTAATCCTCTATGGATTATTTGGCAAGTTTGTTGTTGAACCGATTCTAATATCTCACGTGGCTGAAATTGCCCCAAAAAGCAGTTACGGCACAGCATTTGGTGTATTTAACTTCTTTGGCATGAGTTCATCAGTGATAGCACCACCATTAACTGGATTATTAGCGGATATAACAGGAACCAAAATTACGGGGTTCTATGTAGCTATTGCAATCTTAGTTATTGCAACAGCATTATTCTTTTTAATTAATTTGCGTAAACACATAACCAACTGATTCACGCAAAAGCATCGACTATTTATCGATATTTGATAAATAGTCGAAAAAAGTAGTACTCACGGCAAACCTTGCCTAAATCTAAAGCATATGTTCCAAGGAGATCATTATGGGATATATCAATAACAACATCGGCTACCCAAAAGACCTATTAGCGTCCCGCGCGATAATCAAACGTCATAATTTTGCCTTAATACCGCCTGATGGCTTAGTTAAAAATATCATTCCCGGTTTTGAAAATTGTGACATCACCATCTTAGCCACACCTAAACTAGGAGCATCCTTTGTCGATTACCTTGTCACCATGCACCAAGGTGGTCAAAACTTACAAGGATTTGGGGATGATGATATTGAAGTATTTGCCTATGTGATAGAGGGTGACGTCAACGCAAAAGCCAATGACCAATCACACCGTTTACAAACTGGTGGCTACATCTACTGCCCCGCTGGGGTTAAACTCTATTTACAAAATATGACCGCTTCATCACGCTTATTCCTGTACAAACGTCGCTACAACCCTATTTCCGGTTATCAAACACGTGTGATTGCTAATCATATTCAACAACTAGAGCGCATGAATTATGAAAATATGGATAACGTATTTATACAAGACCTTCTCCCCAAAGAACTCGGTTTTGATATGAACTTCCATATTCTTACCTTCCTACCGGGTGCAAGTCATGGCTATATCGAAACCCATGTACAAGAACACGGCGCCTACTTACTTAGTGGTGAAGGTATGTACCTACTTGATAACCAGTGGATACCGGTTAAAAAAGACGACTACATCTTTATGGGAGCCTATGCGCTACAAGCGTGTTACGCTGTTGGCCAACAACCACTGAGTTATATCTACTCAAAAGATTGTCATCGGGATGTGGACATCTAAACAAAAATAAAGGACACCGTATGGAACTAATAGTTATTGCATTAGGTGGTAATGCGATTTCAAAACGAAATGAATTACTCTCTATTGACAACCAATACCAAAACATCAACAGCACGACCCAATTTATTGCCAAATTAGCCAATAAATATCGACTTGTTATTGTTCACGGCAATGGACCACAAGTTGGATTACTTGCTCTACAAAATGCCAGCTACCCAAGCGTACCCGCCTACCCGCTCGATGTCCTTGTTGCTCAAACACAAGGCATGTTAGGGTATATGATACAGCGAAGCTTACAGCAATATGTCAACCAAGTGACCTGCGTATTAACACAAGTCGAAGTAGACAGCAACGACCCATCATTCAAAGATCCAACCAAATTTATAGGCCCAGTATATCAACCTGAAGAACAACAAAAACTACAAGCCCAATATGGTTGGCAATTTAAACAAGATGGCAAATACCTAAGACGCGTTGTTGCATCCCCAAAACCGAAAAAAATTATCGAACTTAATACCATCAAAGAGCTAATTAACCAAGATACCATCGTCATCTGCAATGGTGGGGGTGGAATTCCCGTAATAAAAGACAAATCGGGTTATAAAGGTATCGAGGCGGTTATCGACAAAGATCATAGCGCCGCCCAACTGGCAATCGAACTAAAGGCGGACCACTTAATGATATTAACCGACACTGACGCCGTATATGAAAACTGGGGCACACCTGAGCAAACCGCTCTAGGCAAGGTTGATACCAAACGAATACAACCAATGGCAATCGATGATGGTGCTATGGGACCAAAAATCAAATCCGTTATTGAATTTGTCGAACAAACTGGCAATACCGCCTATATTGGCAACTTAACAGATATCGAATCGCTATTAGCACAAACAAAAGGCACTATCATCACCAAATAGCGACTATAGATAGGAGTGATAAAATGAGACTAGACAGACAAACACTACACAACTTAATTGCCAAAAAACTACATAAAGCTGGATTAACTCAAGAGCACGCCGATATTGCTGCCGATACGCTTGCATTTGCCGATGCACGAGGCATCCACTCGCATGGCGCCGTACGAGTTGAATATTATGCTGAACGCATTGCAAAAGGAGGCATGACTCACTCCCCCAATGTCACCTATAAAGAAACCGGTCCATCATCAGCAATATTAGATTTTGATAACGGATGCGGATTAGTTGCCGCTAAAGTTGGTATGGACAAAGCCATAGAAATGGCGAAGAAAAATGGCGTTGCCGTAGTCGGAATTCGTCGAATGTCACATAGTGGCTCGCTTTGTTACTTTACCGAAATGGCAGCTAAACAAAACTTAGTCGCCATATCCATGTGCCAATCTGACCCAATGGCGGTTCCATATGGTGGCGCGGAAGAATTTTTTGGAACCAACCCAATCGCATTTGCAGCACCAACGAACGACGAAAGGATTGTCTCATTTGACATGGCAACCACTGTCCAAGCTTGGGGAAAAGTCTTATACGCCAGATCAAAAGGCGCCTCCATTCCCCCAACATGGGCGGTTGATGAACATGGTGAACCAACAACCGATCCCCACAAAGTAAACGCCCTACTACCAATAGCCGATGCCAAAGGTTATGGACTAATGATGATGGTCGATGTACTTTCAGGCATATTACTTGGCTTACCATTTGGTAAAAACGTGTCATCAATGTATGCGGATCTATCCCAAGGGCGCAACCTTGGTCATCTGCATATTGTGATCAACCCACAATACTTTGTTGGACTCGAAATCTTTAAACAAACCATGTCAGCTATGCTTGACCAACTAAAACAAACCAAACCAGCCAAAGGCAATAGTGAAATCTTCTTTCCAGGCGAAAGAAGCAAAAAACGTGAAGCCGATTACTTAAAAAATGGCATAGAGATAGTTGATGATATCTATAATTATTTAATTAGTGATGATATTCATTACAATCGTTATGATCATAAAAATAAATTTGCCGAATAATATCAAGGTTTCAAAAACCCCGCTCCTCAACTTTTTTTAAACCTCTTAAAAAATCCGCCTCAAATGAGGCGGATGACTTATCGCTTTAAAACAACAATATCGTTTTCTATCACTCGATAGGCGTTGACTCTTAGTTTACTTTTAATGACTTAATACTATTTTTAATTACCCCCATCCCCGCCCTAAGGATTAAGGACGAAGGAATAAAAACTAAGAGGAGCAAAGTGTGGAGTTTTCGTAGAAGTTCCAACGCACGTAACCGTCTTTTATGCCCACGGAAAAGTGTTCATAACCACGCAGGTCACTAGTCCAGTACCAAACGTAGTAGTTGTTGAAGCCAGCGCCTGAATAATCAGGCATACGACCCCACTCAGCTAAAAAACCAGAACCTATATGACGCATAAAATAATTACCCCGTGAGGAAGGGGTGGCGCTAGGTACGACTGCATCTGTACGAACTGCATTGGTTAAATCCTCTACGCGAGGCAGACGACGACCAATACTATTACACCAAGATAAAGCAGAAGAATAATTTGTCCTCGCAGGACTGTTGAAGAACCACTGCTTCAAAGTAAAACCATATTTGACGACAGGAGCACCATTAGTATCACGACCGACCAACTCGAAAGTCTGAGGCAAAGAAAGACTAGCGCTAGGACCAGTTAAAGTAACACGAACGTTTGTAGCTGTAGGATTAGACATTGTGACTGTGATACCACCCAGAGAAACAGGAGACCAAGACAATGGCTGACTTACACCTCTAAT